>NZ_JAAKGQ010000017.1:0-70948 GCF_011043515.1 Sphingobacterium sp. SGL-16
GAACTTTTCGTATGATCCTAGAAAGCATCCTGATATCCGTTAAAGCTTAATTTAAGATACAAAAAAAGGAGTAGAAAATGCACTTTCCACTCCTTTTTTTTGGCCCAATATAAAAGGGGACTTTTTCAGTGCCCTCCTTTTAAGTGAAGCTTTTTATTTTGTGATCCCGCTGGGACTCGAACCCAGGACCCATACATTAAAAGTGTATTGCTCTACCAGCTGAGCTACGGAATCCTAATTCTTATTTTGAATTATCCTTCGTTGTTTGAAGTGATGCAAAGGTAGGGTTTTTAGTTGTAAATGCAAATTATGGGTAAATAAATTTTTACTTTATATCGTAAAACACTCTATCTGTGTGAATTATTTTTTTTGTTCTTTTCGTACTTAGTATGAACTGAAAAGCTCATATGCTGATTTGAATAAACAAAAAAGCAGATACCAAATGGAATCTGCTTTTTCTTAACGCATATTTTTGTTTCTTAAGGTAGAGAATCGAAATCAATTTGAGGAGCACTCTGTGTATTATCAAACTTGAAGATTGTGTCTGGTTTTTCGATTTCATCAAAGAATCCACCCATTTTCAAGAAATACCCATTTGCAGTAGTACCACCTGTAGCATCTACACGATTACCCTGTCTATATGTAGCATCTACTGTTAATCGAGCTTGAGTAACTTTATTCCACTGTCCGTTGTATGTCCATTGATTTTTGAATTGTACGTGACGCGTCAAATAGCCTTGGTTTGGATTGAAATTCTCTAAGAAGCTATGAAAGCCTTTTAAGTACGTATTTGTTTGCGGACGTTTGAAACTTGCTATCAATGCCCAATTGTTATTTTCAGGAGAAAAGAACCAAGCCGTGAAATCGGTATTTCCTTTGCCATCAGGCTGCCCTTTTAATAAGAATTTGTAGGTCACTCCAGCTTTCCAATTGTAGCGCAAAAAGCTTTGACCACCAGATCCTTCATTTCCAAATTCTCCAATGTATACATCCTTACCTTTTTTTAGTAATTTGATTTTTTGATCTTCTGGAATGGCATTAGGATCGTCCGTATGGAAAGGACTCCAAACAGAAAACAAAATACGACGTTCCGTAGGAGAGTTAACTTGGATACCAAAATAGCCTTGACCAAATCCATTTGCCATAAAGTAGGAACCTTCTACATCTTGACCTTCGGGAACAACTACTTCATTGTAATAATATGTTGTATTTTCACCTTGTGGACCATATCCCAAGTGACAAGATGGTCCGCGGCGTGTCCAATAAAAATTGTCTTTATCACGACAGTAAATCACACCATTTGTTGTTGCAGAACCTTCCAAAATGATAGTTTTGATTGCTATATCTTCTGTTGAGGATAAAAAATCAACACTTTTATAGCCTTCTTTTGAAATGCTGAATTTCCCTAAGTCAACGGCTTGGAATTCGTTACCCGAAATTTTTACTCTTTTAGTGCTGTTTCCTACCGCAATTTGAAGTGAAGCTACATTAGAAAAAAGAACTTTTGCTATCGCTTTCACTTTAAGTTCACCTTTGCTATTTAATTTAAAAAAGGTACTTACTTTCTTCGAATCTCCTTTGCTAATGGTTACATATTCCTTACCTACTGCGTTCTTGCCCTTGGTGTAACCAATTTCGAATGAATTTCCAATAACAGGAACCGCATAAGCAGATTTTTCTTTTTGAGGGGCGTGCTGTGCTGTACAACTGAAATTAACCAATAAAAGACAGCATACTATATTTAATAATCTAATCATAATTTGTATTTAGCTTATGGTGAAATTATTAAATTTTATTGAGCAAAAATGCTGTTTATTATATCTAGAGCTGTCCTGAACGATGTAATAAGGACTAAATACAGGTTTCAATCGGTTGTTTAAAATTGTAATATTTTAATAGATAATTCGAGGAGTATATCTTCAAAGTTTTCAATTGTGCTTTTTTGATGTATGGACGACCAATTAAATAAGAAGAAAGATTGAAATGGAAATTAACCGTATACATACAGGAAAGCAAGGGGTCTTGATGTAAATTATTCTACAAGTTACTTCTGGAAGTTTATTTTAAATAGCATCCATGCATTTACCTAAAATAAAATGTAAATGAAACAGAATTCATGAGGCTATAGTTGTCCAAGATATTAAAATTTACCCTTATTATTTGATTAATAAATCGGTTTGAGATTCACGAGTTGATATTCACACAATATATTTTCAACCTGTTTTAAATGTCTGATAATATGGTTGATATAAAATTGAAAGGTATCACCTAGATTTATTCGAATTAATGAAGAAAGTGAAGTTTTGATTTTTGTTTTGTTAAGATTAACATATCGAGCTTGCATCAGAAGATTGATCAAATCATTTTGCTGATTTAAGAACTTATCAAGGACTTCTATGGATAAATTTTGGTGGATAGGATTTTTGGATTTAAAGGTTTTCATTTTGTTAGGCTTATCTTTTGGCAGCATACTCTGCGCAAAATATTTCCCCAACCAACTGCTTTTGAAATCGGAATTGGGTGAAGAATTAGAATTTTGAATAGCCTCACGGATTTCTGGAAGGTAATAATCTGCATATCTGTTAAGGTGTTCTATGCATTCTAATATATTCCAGGAAGATTCGTTAGGACGCCATGTCAAAGTCTCCAAATCAAAAGAATTGAGTTTCTGTCCTTGGTCTAATATTTTAAATGTCTGGTCTATTAGTTGTTGAATTAAAAGGTCAGTTTTCATGGTAAATGGTGTAATGTTTTTATTACTAGGTGTATAAAGCTAAGTTGGATTGTTGAATATTAAAAATAGCATTCACATATTTTAACGTTTTCTCTTATAATGCACTTGTACCAATCCTGTTTCAAAAGCTTTACTTTCTACTAATTCTAATAACTGTTCGGGCCTATGATCTTGAAACAAACGTGTACCCGCACCAAGTAGGATAGGGACTATAGAAATAATCATCTCATCAATGAGATCTTCCTTCAATAAAGAATTGACGACGTCAGCGCCACCATCACAATAAATATGTTTTCCTTCCCTCGCTTTCAGTTGATTGACTAATAACTTTAAGTCACCATTATAGAATATAGTTCGCCCTTCATTAGGATGTGAACTTCGTGTAATGACGTACACATCACGTTCTCCATTATCATAATGTGCTGTTCCAATATTATTTTTTACCCAATCGTAGGTCTTTCGGCCGAGAATGAAGGTGTCAATAGTTTCGGTAAATTTCGCGTAGCCGTAATCTTCGCCTTCTTTTTCAACTAATTGGAGGAAACTCAGGTCGTCATTTGGTTTTGCAATATATCCGTCCAGACTACAAGCAATGAATAAGCAGACTTTTCGCATAGGTTAGTTTTTGATATCTATTTATAACGATAAATAATAATTGAATGTTACAGTACCATAGAAATTTATGAAAGAATAATCTCTCTCAAATTCTCCATTTCAAAATGTGACTATAATTTTTTCTCCTGAATATATTCGGAAAGTAAGCCGTAGTTTTCACTTTCACTATTATTAGTCTCTATTTTAACGAATAATTAAAATTGGTATTTTTTCGACAAGAAAAAGTTGGCATAAGACAAGACTTCATTACATGAAAAAGCTCAATCCGAAGATTGAGCTTTTATTGAAACCGATGGCTTTGAAAGCCTATATTGAATTATGATGAACGCTATTTTATCGCTGAAGACGATTCTATTGTACTTTCTACTTTTTTCTCCAATTCGTCCAAGTCAAAAGGCTTGGATAAGAATGTTTCTGCTCCAGCGCGTTGAGCCAAAGATTCTACATCATTATTGGCTGAACAATATATAACAGGAATATGTTTAAAGTCAGGATGACTTTTTAACAATTTCGTTGCTTCTACGCCTCCAATCTCTGGAATCCAATTGTCCATTATTACCAAATCTGGTTCAATGGCGGTCACTTTTTCGATGATATCATGAGAGGTAGAAGATATTTCTACATCATATCCTGCGCTTTCCAGGACTATTGAAAATATTTCTAAAATAGCTCTGTCATCATCAAAAACTAATATTTTCTTATTTTTCATAGGTTATGGTAAATGTCTTATTTCAAATTATTAATAAATTGGGCCATTTGAGGAGGCTGCAGTTGGATAATATCGGGGAGTTGCTCAAGTGCATGCCTTGGCATATAATCGACCTCCGCCGAATTAGGATCTTGTATTGCTACCTTTCCTCCATGCTGTTTTATATTTTTTAAGCCTTCCACACCATCTTGGCTGGCTCCAGAAAGTAAAATTGCTGTAACGCTATTATTAAAAGTTCGCGCTGCTGATTCGAAAGTTACATCAATGGAAGGACGAGAATAGTTTACTTTTTCTGATGCATCCAAAGATATGGTGTTTTCATTTTCGAACAGCAAGTGATAATCCGCGGGAACAAGATAAATATTCCCTTCAGCAATTTCAGTCTTATCCTCAACTTCAATTACGTTGAGCGAAGTCATTGTCTCAAATAATTGACTCAATGAACTCTTAGGATAAGATTTACGATGCAAAATAATAATGATAGGAAAATGAATGTCTGTGTTTATCTCAGGCAACATTTGAAACAGCACGGAAATGCTTCCAGCTGAACCTCCAATCAATAAAACCTTTGTTTCACTATTCATTTTCTTAACTCATCTTTTGATAGATTTTGTGTCCTTTGCACTGTTTGAAACGTTTTTCCAATGATGAAAAACGAATGGTCTCCTTGTCTCCTAAAGCCAAATAGCCTAAGGTCTGCAAACTACTATCAAATAAATTGAACACCTTATTTTGTAATTCCTTATCAAAATATATTAATACATTACGGCATAATATCAATTGAAATTCATTAAACGAACTGTCCGACACTAAATTGTGTGTAGAAAATAATATTCTACTGTTCAATTCCTCTTGAAATTTCACAACATCATACATAGCCGTATAATAGCTTGAAAAATCTTTTGTTCCTCCAGCATGAATGTAATTTTCCGAATATTGTTTCATTACACTCAATGGGAAAATACCCTTTGAAGCTTTTTCTATTACCGTAGGATTAATATCAGTAGCATAAATCAATGCTTTGTGATATAAGTTTATCTCTTTCAGGAGAATAGCAATAGAGTAAGCTTCCTCACCTGTAGAACAGCCAGCTACCCATATACGTATAAACGGATAAGTACCCAATTTAGGCAAAATATCATTCCTTAACTTTTTATAAAACAACGGATCTCGAAACATTTCTGTCACATTCACCGTAATCTCTTCAACAAAACGCTGCAGATAAGTCTTATCGCTTATCACTCTATATCTCAATTCTGCAAAACTCGCAAACCTATCAACAAGACAAATTCTATTTAATCTTCTCTTGAGCGAAGCTTTACTATATTGTGAAAAATCGTAACCGTATATTGCTGATACATCTTCCAAAAGCATTTCCATTTCTTGGTCTTTGATAATATCTAGCTCCATTTTTTACATATAAATTCTAAGTATCTTCATTAAAATATCTACATCAATTGGTTTAGCTATATAATCTGTTGCTCCCGCAGCAATACATCTTTCACGATCTCCACTCATGGCCTGCGCGGTGACAGCTATTATGGGCAGTTCAGGATAATGCGTGGTTACTCTCATTACCTTTAGCGCTTGATATCCGTCCATCTCGGGCATCATCATATCCATCAATACTATGCCGATATTTTGCTGTGTTGCTAATATTTCTAGTCCTTCCTTAGCACTGGAACAAGATATAAATTTGTAGCCTTTAGCCTTTAATGTTAACTGCAAGGCGAAAGTATTGCGGTTATCATCATCCATGATCAATACAACATCTTTTTTCTCGGTCGTCATCTTTCTAATATTTATATCTCATATAACCAAACACGCAATAGGGATAAAAGTTGATCTTTATCCACAGGTTTTGATATGTAATCTGATGCTCCAGCCTGAATACATTTCTCTCTATCTCCAGTCATTGCTTTAGCAGTTACCGAAATTATAGGAAGATATTTGTACGCTTGCATATTACGTATCTTTTGGATCGTTTCGTAACCATCCATCTCCGGCATCATCATATCCATTAATACCATTGAAATATTTGGGTTGTTTTCTAGCTGATCCAAAGCTTCCTTACCATTCATGGCAGATATTACATTTACTTTATATTTTTCTAAAATTTTAGTCAATGAAAAGATGTTTCTTACATCATCATCTGCGATAAGAATTGTTTTTCCATTCAATACATCACCAAGTGCACCTAATCTGTTGGTTTTATTTTTAGGTTCACCATTTTGTTCTTCGACTAAATGTAAGAATAGTCCCACCTCATCCAAGATGCGTTGGAATGAATGTGCGGTCTTAATTACCACAGAATCTGCATAATTTTTAATCTTCAATTCCTCGGCATGGGAGAGGTTCTTGCCCGTGAAAATAATAATAGGTAAGTTTTCTAATCCTTCATGTTTTTTGATTGCTTCTAGTGTTTCATAGCCTGTTCTATCTGGCAATCCCATATCCAGAATAACACAATTTACTTTTGAATTGAGTAGTGTTTTTACGCTATCTTCGACGTTGGATTTTATTTCAGAACTTATATCATAGTTATTTAGAAAATATGACAACGCCGCCGCATGTTTAGGATTTTCTTCTACAATAAGGACTTTTTGAGCATGGCGATTCAGCGCTTCTTCGATTTTTTTAAAAATCTGTCCCATATGTTCCAGTGCTATTGGTTTATTGATAAAATCAATAGCGCCCTTCATCAAGCTTTCTTTTTTCATTTGTAAAGAAGACATGATGTGTACTGGAATATGTCTTGTCTTGCTATTGCTTTTCAATTCGTCCATGACTTCCCAGCCATTTTTCACTGGTAATTGAATGTCAAGTAAAATTGCTAAAGGCTTATATTTCTCTGCAACTTCCAATACTTGATCACCACGCACTAAAACAATGCCTTTGTAGTTTTGCTGATGCGTATATTTTAATAACGCTTTAGCAAAATTGGTGTCATCTTCTACGATCAGAATGAGTTTATCACCAGGTTGCATATTGTTGCGGTCGTCTTCTATCTCTTCAGGAATATGCGAAATAGTGTAAGCTGGAACCACTTTTTCTACGACTTGGACTTCAGCTGTTTTTGAAGGTTCTTCTACAGATAATTCTGTAAAATTCTCTTCTTTTACTTCTGTAATTTTATGTGAAGGAATAGAAACCGTAAACGTACTTCCTTCTCCAATGCGGCTTTCTACACTGATTTTTCCACCTAAAAGACGTACAATCTCTCGGCTAATAGAAAGACCTAAACCTGTACCACCAAATTTACGGCGTGTAGATCCATCCGCTTGTTGGAAAGCTTCAAAAATAATTTTTTGTTTATCCTCACTAATACCAATTCCCGTATCAGAGACGGCAAATAAAATATTATTTTGACGTTGTGGATCTGCAGATATTTTTAATTTAATTTCTCCTTGTTGTGTAAATTTAATTGCGTTAGAAATAAGATTACGAAGAACTTGTTCCAAACGTAGTTTATCTGTTTCTATTGCCTCGGACAGCTCGCTGTCAATTTCGGTGATAAATGCAAGTCCTCTGTCTTCTGCCACAGGTTTAAACATTTTATGCAAATCTTGACAAGTAGAAGCTAAGGAAACAGATTCATATTCAAGTTTCATCTTTCCAGCTTCGATCTTGGACAAATCAAGAATTTCATCGATAAGGCTCAATAAACTTGTACCAGAACTTTGAATAACTTTTGCTGATTCTATTTGATCTTCGTTCAGATTTTCATCTGCATTTTCGACCATCAATCTTGATAGCAAGAGAATAGAATTCAAAGGTGTACGTAATTCATGCGACATGTTCGCTAAGAACTCAGACTTATACTTGGTGCTCAAAGCAAGCTCTTCCGCTTTTTTCTGAATCTCAGCATTGCGAATGGCAATCAAGTGGTTCTTTTCTTCCAATAATTTGGTGCGTTCTTCGAGCTCTTGGTTCGATTGCAAAAGCTCTTCCTGCTGTACTTTTAGTTCTTCTTCGGAAGCTTGCAAACGTTGGGTATAGGCTTCTAACTCATTATTTAAGCCTTCCAATTCGCTATGCTGCATTTGCAACTCTTCGGATTGTGCCTGTGTTTCTTCTAGCAACATTTGTATGCGTTGTCTGCTTTTCGCCGCTAAAATTTCTAACGTAATCAATTTACAAGCTTCTTCGAAAAATCCTAAATCTTCCTCTTCAAATTTTTTATCGGAAGCCAATTCAACTACACCAAAACATTCGCCTTTGGCTGTCAATGGCAACCAAACTAGATGCGGAAGTTTTAATTGCCCTGCGGCGAAACTTACCACATAGTCCTCAGTATTGATGTTTTCCAACACTCTAGGTTTTTTATCCAAGAACACTTGTCCCACCATTCCTTCGCCAGGTTGGTAATTTTTTGCCATTTTAGATTCTAACCCGTGCGCGCTCTTCATAATGAGCATTTTGTTCTCCAAGGTATAGAATGCACCATTCATACATTCTCCGTAATGTATCAAATGAGCTAACGCATCTTTTGCAATTTCATCTTCTGGTTTATTACCCGTTAATATCTCATTGATTTTTACTAATCCTGTTTGTTTCCACTCATTAGCACTTATTTCATTGAATGATTTTTGCAAAGCTGCTGTCATTTCGTTCAATGCAGCTGCAATTCCACCCAAATGATCTTTTTCGTCTTCGTTCGCACGGACAGAATAATCGCCTTCGGCAATTTTGCTGGCAATACGCTGGACAGTAGCCAATCTTTTGGCTAATTGTTCATCTTTATCCTGCAGTTGACGTTGTAATTGTTCACGTGCCGCAAATTCATTGCGAATTTGCTGATAAAAGAAGAATGTAATAACTAGGGAAATACCACAGGCCAACAAGATAAAAATGGACGTGTAATTAGAAGTTTTATTCATCGCCGCGCTATGCATTTGTAATGCCGCATTTTCAGTAGCTATGAGATTTTCTATTAATGATCGGCAGCTATCCATATAGATTCTACCTTCATTGAGAAGATCAAGATTTATCTGTTCCTGATTTTTTTTGGCGATTACCAGATTCTCCAATATAGATAATCGCGTATTTATCAATCGAGTAATTGAATCAACCCGAGCCGATTGTTCGGGTGAAGAATCAAGTTGCTTATTAATTTCATCTAATGACTTTGGCAAGGATTTTAAACCTCGATAAAACGGCTTTAAAAACTCTTCATTATTCGTTAATAAATAGCCACGTTGACCCGTTTCGGCATTTAGTAAATCCACTAATGCCCGATCAGCTTGCAAAAGGGTGTTCTGCGTATTAAGTACTTTGGTGCGCAGATTGATTTGATTGCGTACACTTATAAATGACGCTATGGATGTAATTAATAAGATAATAAATGATAATCCAAAGCCAATTTGTAGCTTCTTAATCAAATGTTTAGGCATAATTTTGTTGGTTATATGGTAATGTAAAATAAATGGTACTTCCTTCGCCCACTTTACTTTCTACTCCGTAATTTCCTTGATGTTGTTTTATTATTTCTGCACAGATGTAAAGCCCTATTCCTAATCCTTGGAATTTTAAAGAAGATTCTTCTACACGATAAAATTTTGAGAAAATATATTTCTGCTTTTCTATAGGTATTCCAATACCGAAATCTTGTACGGCTATACAAAGCTCCTTGTCCTTGACAGAAGTTTTGACTAAGACTTTTTCAGATTCTGGGGCATATTTAATAGCATTTGTCAGAAAATTCACCAAAACTTGTTCTATTCGCAATGCATCTGCCACCACAGGCTTGTCGAAAATTTCTCCTTGACGTTCGATTGTGATATTTGGACAACAAGTTTCGCGTATAGTTTCGATTGCATTGGTAATGGTTTTTTCTAAGTCAATTTCTTGCTTATTGATTTTCATCTGCCCATTTTCGATCTTAGAAATATCTAATAAGTCGGCAATTAGGCTTTCTAATTTGAACACCTCATCCTTTGCACGCTCGATATAGGTTTTCGAAATATTAATGTCTTGTTTGCCAATTACACGCTCCAATAATTGAACATACGCCTTAATCCCCGTAAGAGGAGTCTTTAACTCGTGGCTGGCAATACTCAAAAATTCATCTTTCTTGCTTTCTATCAATTTTTGATCATTGATGTCTGTCAAGGTACCTATCCAATTACATATTTTATTGTCCTCGCGAATTGGGATAATGCGTAACAGGTGATATCGGTATTGACCAGATTCTAGTTCTTTGATTCGAATTTCTCGCTCTATAGGGCCATTAAGCTCATTGCAGTGCGTTAAAAAATAAGCCAGTTGATCTGTTTCATCGGGATGAGCAATCGGAAGCGTTTCTCCATCTGGTGCATAATTAAGCCAATTGTGATTCACATAACTTATCTTACCAGAATCATCTACAGAAAATGCAATTTGAGGCAAGCTTTCCATGATAGAACGCAAATGTTCTACTTGGATTTTTAGTTCTTCCTGTGCTTTCTTTCTACTTTCGATTTCAGATTGTAATCGCAGTTGAGCTTCATTGAGCGATTGTGTCTGCTCATAAAGTCGCGAAAAGGTTCTTACTTTGAGTAACAATATTTCAGGATCTACGGGCTTAGTGATGTAATCAATTCCTCCTGAATCATAACCTTTGGTGATGAATTGTTTGTCGGTATTATTTGCTGATAGAAATATAACAGGAATGTCTTTTGTTCGACTGTATCCAGCTAAAGATTCAGCGACTTCAAAACCATCCATTCCTGGCATTTGCACATCCAATATAATTAATGCATAATTTCTCTTCAACACTTTGCGCAAAGCCTCTTCACCTGATAATGCAGTGTCGACCTCAAAGTTTTTAGACTCTAAAAGTGTTTTTAAGGAGTATATATTTTCTTTTTTATCATCGACAATCAAGATCATAGTAGATTTTTAAAAATATTTTTTTGCAGTAGACGGTTAATCTAGGTTTTCCAGATCTGCATTTTAATAGCAAAAATCACTCCACAATATTGAATATCGCTAAATAACGAGTAGTTTGGGAACAAATACGATATTATGTACATAAAAATACCTAATTGTAACAGGTATTAATACGGTGTGCTTTATATTTATTTGGTAGATTGTTGATTCTTCTCGCCAAGGGTGATAAGCTTGACCTATATACGAGAATCCAAATTTTTCATAATAACCTATATGGTCGCTGCAGAGATGCAATTGCTTAAACCCATTTTTCAAAGGATCATCTATGGCTTTGTTTATTATCAATTCGGCATAATTATTTCCACGGTGTTGTTTTTCTATGAATAAGGCACAGAGCCAAGGATACAAATCCATTCTACTTATAAAATCATTCGTAATCAATCCTGCACAGCCAATGATCTCATCCTCCTTGAGAAGTAAGTACATTGCGGAAGAGGACTAGAGCTTTCTATGGAATGTTGAATGCAATCTTCATAAATAATACCCCAAACAGATGGCCAACTCTGTTGGAAATATGAAATTGCCTTTTCGGTATATTCTGGTTGTTCGCGGATAGAAATTATATGCATGCACTAAAATATCAATAATTCTAATCTTAATCTGATGGAATAATAATTTTATAACAAATTGAAAGTATAGGTTTTCTAAACATCCATTTTTTATATCTCTCAGTTCGCTAAAATTACAAGAAATAGGAGGGATTTGGTGAGTAATAGTTACTATTGTTTTTGAACAACTAGAAATGATTTTGATTATTTAAACGAGTAGCTTGTTTCTTGTGATACAGCGCGTTAGTATTTGGATGGAATAATAATTAGCTGTAATTTTAAGAGAACCAATTATTTTATGTTATGAAAACTAAGAACCAAATTTTCATCATTTTATTTTTCTTTTGGGCTATTTGTGTGGTTGCGCAAACCAATTCGACCCCACTCAAATACGGGAAATATAATTGTACTGCTAGTAAATATGTCAATGGATCTTATGAGTTTGTGCCTCGGGGATCTTTTACAATTTATAAGAACGGAACATACGCATATCAAGGGTTTGAAAAGCCTAGTAAGGGAAAATTTAGGGTTGACAAAGACGGAAATTTATTATTTGTCGGAGGATATTTTGATAAAGGAAAAGCCGAAAAAATAGATAGTCCAAATAAGTTTTTTGTTGTATTTCCAACAATTCCAGATAATCGTTGGACTTGCTCTTGTGCGGAAAAATAGAAATATAAAAACGAAAAAAGCTCAATCTTTCGATTGAGCTTTTCTTTTGTGATCCCGCTGGTACAGAACTCGAACTCTTTTTTGGAAGATTTGAGGCGATTAAACCAGCTAAAAGATATTCCATTCCAAAATGATGAAGAAATTCCAAGATGTGAAAAAGCCAGAAAAGATAAACCTCAACGACAAGGGAAGATAAGCAAACTAAAAACTTGACATGACTTTGTGTATCACGAATGACGTGATTCATCAAATGAGGTGTGGGTTACATTCATAGTCTTTCAGAATACTTTTGTAAAATATCGTTGATTTTTGCATTCTCTAATCCCAGTTCATGTAAGAAACAGCAAATTAGCAAGTATTGTAGTTTGTTGGTTAAATGGTACAAACCGGCACCTTCTGCAATTTTTCTATTAGCTTTCTTTTCAAATAGGTGCGAATAGTAATGCCTTGAATTCACTATACATTGTATATTTCATGGTTGCCATCATATCACCAACTTCCACCCTTGGTTTTACCAAAAACCTCAATACATCCCTAAGCCTGTCTAGTACCTGATCGATAGGCTCTGCTTGTATCTGTACAAGGTCTATGTCCTCGGAATACCTGGGTTGGGGTTGAAGGTATAATTTGTGCAGCGCCGTTCCACCACGGAATGCCAGATGCCCTGCTAAATAATCATCATTGAAAATTTCTACCAATGCCCTGCAAATCACCAAATCCTGTTCAACCTGTTCATTGGTTTGCCACGAAACAGTATTGCTCCATTCTATTATATCACTCTGTGGTATTATTCGTCTATTTCAATTTCTGAGTTCACAATTATTTTCCATCGCTCATCCGATGAAAAACCAACCTTTAGTGCAGAAGTCTTTAACGGAGTACGGAAAAATTCCAGTTCTGCTTTTTTGCTCACTTCGTAAAGAAGCTTGCCTATATCTTTCTGCAATACTACTTCCAATAAAAAAACCAATCGCTGGATAGCGGTAACAGGTACTTCTTTTAAAAGATGTTCAGTAATCTGTTCAGGCATTATGGTTTCTGCCAGTTCGTTCAAAACAGTTGCAGCCCTATCAAGTCCGCCAATCCGTTTATCAAATTGTACCAGATCCATCGCGGTCAATGCAGGATTGGATATATTGATAAAGCCGGTTTCCGTTTTTCTTTTCTCAAGGAATGTGGCAGAGATTTACTTTTACTGATATAATTTATTTTGATGCCCTTTTTGCTGGTTGGCCGTAATGTAGGGAAATTAGTAAATACAAAAAACTCCTGCGGCTGCTGATGTGCCGCCCCATGAAACGAGGCCGCATTCAATAAGCCAGCATAGTACGGCCTTTCCAAAAATTTCATCAGCCCATCAATGAACAAGGAAGGGGGTAAGATGCCCCTCGAAACATATTGAGGGGTGATTATGTTACTCTTACTTGCTCTTGCAAATAATCGTCAGCCAAAAGATGTTTTAGTTCGGGATGCCGCGCAAAGGTTTTGACCACAAACGGACATAGTGGATAAATTTTTGTTTTCCTTTCTTCCGCAAACTCCACCAATCTGTTGAAAAGCGGAATACCTAATTTTTGGTCTTTAAATTCTTCGTAAACCCTTGTACCGTTGGCAAGCAGGTTGCCGTTGTCCAACCGTTTGTATTGAATCCACCCTGCTTCCATTCCGTTGTCTAAGATAACAAAGAATCTCCCTTCTTTGCCATCGTCATATTGTTTGAAATTCATTTTATTTTTGTTTTTAATTGATAATAGATTTCCTCGATTCTGAAAAGGAAGTGATTTTTTGTTCACTTGGCAAATCGTTCAAATGCGGAAATTTTCCCTGACGAAAATCTCGATACATCTGTGCGATGTCTTCCATTGTGTCTGCTACAAAAGGTCCGTGATGCACCACAGGAACATTATGAGGCTGTCCGGCATACAGCACAAAATGCGTATCATTTTCCAATGCTTCAAATTGTATTTCGGTATCGCCGTCTTCAGTCGCTTTATCAAGCCAACCCGCTTGTTCGGCATTGATGATTTTGTCGCCTGCTTTCACACTCCCTTTTAATACATATACCAAACCATTATAGTGCGATGGAATTTCCTGTGATACCACAGCTCGGTTGTCTAACCTGAAGTCCACCAAAGTAAATGGCGTATGGTTTTTTAATGGCGAAATCAATCCGTTACTGCTTCCGCTATACACACGAATTTCGTATGTATCGGTTTTAATTTTGGGTACGTCTTCCAATAGCATTCTTTGTAAGAAAGGTTGAGCGTATCGCTTTTCGGGCGGTAGTACCAACCACACTTGCAGCATACGAAGTTTTTGTTTGGAAGTGATTTCTTCGGTGTGGATAATGCCTTTTCCGGCGGTCATTAGTTCAAAACTTCCCGTTTTCCAATCTTTTTCATTGCCTTCCAAAACCAAGCTCAAGGTTTCAAACCCAGCGTGTGGATGTGCTCCTCCTACGGGTTCTCCACCAGGAAGGTTCAGGCTGTCGTCCATAAACAAAACAAAAGGGTCGCTGTCTTTGTAAGGTACACCGTCCAATACCGCCATTGCACGATGTCCTGTTCCCAAAAAACCATTATGCCAATGGTTTTGAGTTATTTTTGAAATGTTTCTGCGTATCATCATTATTGTACTTTTTTAGTTAAAAAAATCCTTTGCTTCAGTTCGGGGAAACGAATAAACGCCGTAATCCAAAGCAGCATTTGAAAAATAACCGCCATTGCTATCGGTTGTTGATGTTGCAAATGTGTGACAATAGCTCCACCCAAATAGGCTACTAACAACAATGTCCCTAAAATTCCTGTTCTCGGAACAATGAAGAGTATTAGCGAGATGATTTCAATAATCCCGATGAACTGATAAGTGGTGGTATCAATCCCGAACGAAGAAGCCTGAGCCAAAGCTGTTTCGTTTTGCGTAAGTTTCATAAAGGCACTCATTGTAAACACAAGTGCTAAAATGATGGTCAATGTCCATCCAGTAATTTTGATTGCTTTTTGTGACATAATTTTTAATATTTTATTATTCTTCAGCAAAGTTCCGAATAAATACTATACCTTTGTTATCTGTTACAAAAAGGATAGTACTTACAAAAAGAATAGTATATGGCAAAACACACGGTAGAAAGTTGCTCAAAAGCCAAAATGGCTATCAGAGATACGTTAGATGTAGTAGGTGGAAAATGGAAGCTGGTATTGATTTCGGTGTTACGAAGCGGTAAAAAAGGGTTTAATGAATTGTCGAGAGAAGCGGGAATTTCTCCACGCATTTTATCAAAAGAATTACAGGAACTGGAAATGAACGGATTGGTCAGCCGAAAAGTCTGCGATACCAAACCTGTTACGGTGCAGTATGAATTGACCGAATATAGTCACAGTTTAAATGATGTTTTGGTTGCTATGGAGAAATGGGGATATCAACACAGAAAAAGAATTGTTTCGGGATAGTAATTTTGGAGATTGGCAGTTGCTGTAGCATTGCAGTTAACGTGCCGCGTATTGGCGATGGGCGGGATTTTCAGCACTGAACTTCAATCGAAGAACAGAAGTTGAATTTTGCACTTCCGTTGATACAAAGCCGTTCAGCCCGCCTATTGCCAATACTATGTTGCACTAAACCTTCGGTAGCCTTTCCGTCATTATTTGTAAATTTATAGTAATAAAATTATAAATATTATGAGTACAAAAAATATCTTCTGAAGAAACTTAGGTTTTACAAGTTCGTCAATCAGGACAAAAAAAACAGCAGACACGCTCATCTGCTGTTTACCATCTTCAAAAATCATATTAATATCCCCATAATAAAACCGGGCTCCCGAAGTTTCCGTGCAACCTAGCTTTCATTGTTCGTACTGCCCATTTTAATCCCAAATCCCATTCATTTCGGTCAGTATGATGGGGTTTCCATCGGTAATAACGATTGTATGTTCGTGTTGCGCCATAAAACCTCCTTTGTTTCCTACCATGGTCCAACCGTCATTTAACTCTGTTGCATAGGTTGAAGTTGTAGTAATAAACGTTTCAATGGCAACTACAGAATTTTTTCTAAACCGTCTTTGGTCAAATCGGTTTTTTAGTTCATTATTTCATCGGGTTGTTCATGTAAACTCCTTCCGATGCCGTGTCCACCCAAATTTTTAACAACCTTGAAGCCTCTTTTTTTTGCTTCGGTTTCCATGATGTGTCCGATTTCTGAAATTTTTACGCCACCCTTAATATTACGGATGGCTTTTTGCAGGAT
This sequence comes from Sphingobacterium sp. SGL-16, assembly GCF_011043515.1. Lineage (NCBI taxonomy): Bacteria > Pseudomonadati > Bacteroidota > Sphingobacteriia > Sphingobacteriales > Sphingobacteriaceae > Sphingobacterium > Sphingobacterium sp. SGL-16. The sequence continues at coordinate 16,451 of NZ_JAAKGQ010000017.1, forward strand.
TTCTTTGGATGCATCCACCAATTTTTGATGTTGGTTGACGTCTTCTCCAAGTACGAATGAGCCTCCGTTGTCCGACCAAAAGCCGTCGAGTTCGGCGGAAACGTCAATATTCACCAAATCGCCCTCTTTCAGTATTCTTTTCTCGGACGGAATGCCGTGGCAAAACTCATTGTCCACACTGATACAAGTCCAACCTGGAAAACCATAAGTCAGATACGGTGCGGATTTTGCTCCGAAGCCTGAAAGTATTTTTGCCCCGAAGTCGTCTAATTCTTTGGTTGTCATTCCCGGTTTTGCATAGTTGCGCATTTCCTTCAATGTGTAAGCAACCGCTTCGCTCACTTTTTGCATTCCGGTTAATTCTGATTCTTTCGTTATGGACATTTTTATTTGAATTAATATGATTCCTAAAAATTCGCAGCTTTGGGAAGGAGCGGAGATAGAAACACAAAGCCTCAGTTTGTCACTACCTTAGCATAAGCCGTTTGCTAATTTATAAAAAAAGAAGTAAATGAAGTTATAATAGTACTACACTTTCAACTATTATCCCAATGCCAATCTACCTTTTTCATTCACAATATCCATTTCCTTGACGATTTTATCCATTAAAATTTTTCTTCCGTCAAACGGTGATTTACCATCGCTCCGGTTATATTTCCGCTTGAAACCGCATTGGCCACCGAACGCAATGGATTGATATTGTCACCACAAGCATAGACGCCGGGAACAGTTGTCTGTTGAAACATATCTACTTTTATCAGTCCCGTTTCTGTAATTTCGCATCCTAAATCCAGTGGAATTTTGCAATGTTGTTCAAATGGAATTGCGGCATAGGCTGCATCAAAGTTTTCTTGCGTTCCGTCTTCAAAAATCAACGCTGTAATATTCCCGTTTTGATGTTTGATTTCTTCTATTTCTTTCTCGATAATATTGATTTGATGGTTTTTTAGTTTGACAGATTGTTCTTCCGTGAAATCCGCTTTACCTCTTGTTACAATCGTGATTTTATCGGTCAAATTATTGACTAATGAAGCAACGTGAAAAGCCCGGTCTCCTTCGGCAATGACGGCTGTTTTAGCTCCTTTAAATTCATAACCGTGACAGTAGGGGCAATGAATAACGGTTTTGCCCCAGCATTCTTCAAATCCCTTTATATCGGGGAAAATATCTTTTACACCGGTAGCAAAAATAAGTTTTTGGGCCGAAAATCTTTCACCGGACTCTACGGCAATTTCAAAACCGTTTTCGGTTTTCTTTCCTTCAGCAGCATAGCCTTCAAGGAATTTCACGGTATCGTATTTCAATACTTGTTCTTTGGCTTTTGTCGCAATTTCTCCCGGGACGGAACCGTCCTGCGTGATAAAGTTATGCGAGTGTGGGGTATAACGGTTACAGGGTTTCCCGCTGTCTATAATAAGTACATTTTTTAAAGAACGCCCCAAGGCCATTGCCGCTGAAAGTCCAGCATAGCTGCCGCCTATGATGATTACATCGAATTGTTTTTTGTCTGTCATACTATTATCTTTTGAAAAGGTTATCAATGGAAAAGGCATTGCCAATGCCGTTAAAGCAAAGCCACACTGTTTTATAAGCTCTCGTCTTGTCATTCTTTTTGGGCAAAGGTAATAATAAAATAATTAATGCGACAATATTGCATTAACTTAATGCAATATATTTGCATTAACTTTGTGTAATATGATTAAAATGAAAAGAAGAAATACTCCCTCCAAAGATGCAGTTCTTGAGCTATTGACCCGTACAGGGAAGGCTATGAGTCGTGATGCAATTGAAAAGAACATTGATGTAGCAATTGACAGGGCTACGATTTACAGAATACTGAATCGCTTTTGCGAAGACGGCCAAGTGCATAAAATCGTGGCGGAAGATGGTAAACAATATTTTGCAGTTTGCATTAAATGTGATGATAAGGCTTTTCCCCAAAATCATTTTCATTTTCGGTGTAAGAACTGCAATACCATAGAATGCCTGCCACAGGCAGTTCATTTTTACGTACCTGAAGGATATCATGTCGAAAGCATAAATTGTGTACTTACAGGAATTTGTAAAGATTGTGCGAAGGTAACTTGAAACATTTGTCTGCTTCATTCCTTGTCGATTTTACGAAGTATTTTATAGTCAATATAAAACGTACCAAAAGGAATAAAACAAGCAACAAGAATCTTCCAGGTAATCTCTTTAAATTTCCACTGTTGTTCTACTCCTACACGTAACGCATTAAACACAAACAGCAGGAAAAGTGCGCCGTGAATGGGGCCAAGTGACTTTGACAAGCCGGGAATATCCCAAACGTGCTTCAAGGGTACAGCAATAAAAACTAAGACAATTAATGATATGCCCTCTAATATGGCAAGGATTCGTAAACGTCCGATAGATGTGTTGAAAAGTTTCTTCATCATTAAAATATTCTGAAATAAGGTCTGCCTGAAAAGGGTGAAAACGGCCAGGGAATGGCAATGAAAATGATAATGAGCGCAATAGAAAACCAAACCAACATTGTTTTGAATTTCTCCTTGTTCGTTTGCTGTCGCTTTGCCTTTGCAGAGCCGATTGTTACCACCACAATAGCAGTTAGCATTAAAATAATATGAATTAAACCGTAAAAAGTCAGTTCTAAGTTTTGAAAACTACTTTCCTTTTCTTTCCAAAAATATTTGACCAGCGGGCTCTTCGTATATAGGATGATGCCAATTATTAGTTGAATATGCGCAACCGTAGCCGTCCAGTGTCGAAAAGCGTTGTCCGTTTTTGAAAAAGCCCTGTCGTTGACCAAGCCGACAAAGGCCCTGTAAATAGAATACAGTATAAAGACTAGTACAAGCCAACGAATCAAAGAGTGAAAGACTAATAATGTGGAATACATTTTATGCCGTCGTAATTGTTTTTTGTTTTTTGAATACGTTCCAAATGGTAGGTGCACCAAAGAAGAACCAGATTGCCAGAACCGCATCGCACACGGCACAACCGGCGGACGAAAGTGGTGCAAAGTGAATAATGGGATCACCGTATAGATGATGCATAATGTCCCAGCCTGTGTGCATTAGCCAACCGATTCCGATGAAATAATAATGCTTGAGAGCTTTGAAGGCCACAAACAACATAACGGCACCAAAGATATATTCCCATACGCCTAATCCGCCGCTCCAGTAAACCCCGCCTGCGCCCGCTATGATAATGGCGTTGATTTTCTGTCGGGAGGGTTCTTTCACAAAGGACATGATAATGATGAATACTAAGCCGATCAACGCTGCAACGAATGCATGGGTGGTTGTAAATTCCGGAATGATGTGATGATGTGTATGCATATTTCTTGTTTTTATGTTTGCATGCAAAGTTAAATAAAAAACATACTAATTAGTATGTTTTTGAGTAAAAAATATTTTAGGTTGTTTGATTGAGTTATAAGTTGCTTTTAATGAGGTATATATGTTTTTAAAAAGTTCACAGGTAGGTGCAAAACAACCACTGCGGATTTGTCAACAGGGATTGAAACTTTCGTGACTTCCTTTGGGTCAGTGAGAATGCTGCGCTAAGTTGAGATGAAGCTTCGTGATGTTGGAGTCTTATAGGCTGAGGTCGGCAGTATCATCACACGAACTTCATCGGATACCTTGTTTTTATTTGTCCTCGGGCTATTTTTTTGAGTTTCCCTTCCAACAGTTTTTTGGTCAGCGGTTTCAAATAGTCAAGGTATAATATCCCTTCTGTGTGGTCGTATTCGTGCTGTATCATTCTTGCGGTGGTTCCGCTGAATGTCTTTCTCTGCAGTTCAAAATCTTTATTGTAATAGGCTATCGTAATCGTCCAAGGTCTTTTTACTTTTTGGGATAATTCCGGAATACTCAAACAGCCTTCATCGTCTTCCCAAAGCTCTGCCGAACGTTCAATGATTTTTGCATTGATGAATATTTCCTTTATGCCGCTATCATTTTTCTCAAAATAGATTCCTTGGTCTTGTTCATCGAGATTTTCGAAAGTCGTTTTACTGTCCACGATAAATAGTCTTATGGGAAGTCCGATTTGGGGCGAAGCCAAACCGCATCCATTGGCATTTTCCATCGTTTCCCACATATCGGCAATCAGTTTATCCAATTCAGGATAATCCTTTTCGATGTCGTTGCATTTCTGTTTCAAAATGCTGTGTCCGTATGCTAAAATGGGTCGTTTCATTCTTTTGATTTTATTGCAAAGTTCAAAAGAATAAACCAGGAAGGCAATGAACCGATGTTAAGTAATTACGCTGTTCATTGATTTTTTAGCGGTGATTGCTACGCAATTTGTCTGCGGATCCGACTCAGGCCTTGTGGGGTGATTCCGATGTAGGAAGCGATGTATTTTAGCGGGATAAATTTCAGAATATCGGGCTGTTCTTTAAACAATCTTAAATAACGCTCTTTTGCATTGTATTTCAATAAAGATACTTCGCGTTTGCTTTTGGCTAAAAATAATTTCTCGGAAGCAAAACGTCCCAAATAATTCCCGACTTTGGTTTGAGCATAGACTTTTTGTAAATCCTCAAAGGAAATCTGCCAAACCACGGTTTCTGTCAATGCCTGTAATTCGTATTCGGATGGCGTTTGTGTCAAGAATGAGTCGTAGGCACAAGTAAACTCTTTGTCAAAACTGAAGTTGAAAGTCAGCTCGTTTTCATCATCAGGAATGTAGAACCGAACAATGCCGGTTTCGATGAATGAAAGGAAATTTTCTGTTTCACCTTGTCGTGTGATGATTTGGTTTTTGGCAAACACTTTTCGGCTAAAATGGGAAGAGATGAATTTCCATTCTGTTTCCTGTAATTTTATTATCCGTTCGTAGTATTCTCTTATATGCCCCATAAAAATATTCTCTTTTGATCTGTTTTTCAATACAAATTTAGCGTTATTTATAATAACCGTTTCTGTGCGGCTTGGCTTGTTTTCGGGACAAAAACAATAAAACCATACCAGTTAGTATGTTTTTGTGCAAAAAAATTATTTAAGACTGTTTAGATAAATTTTAAGTTGCTTTAAATAAGAAATATAGACCTTTTTGCTGTTTTCTAATTTTCCTAAATTCCGAATACCCCAATAACCCGACAATACGAAGGTGGTTACCTGCTTTGCATTTACCTCCTTGCGGATGACGCCACTTTTCTTTCCTCTTTCAATGGTAGCGGTGATTGCTTCTGTCCATTCCCGGGTTAATTCATTTAAAGCCTTATTAAATTCTGAATTCCACGGGGTCATTTCTTGAGTGAAGTTTGAGGCCGGACAACCATATTCCACCTTCAAAAATTCATTTTTCATTAATAGACTATCCATGAGGTTGTAAATGGCATTCAACGGATCTTGTTCGCCTTGAAGTGGCTCGATGAAACTGCGTGCAAGTGTGGGTTTGAGGACTTCGTTGATGATGGCAAGTCCCATTTCGTCTTTGGTTTTGAAATGATAATAAAAAGCCCCTTTCGTTACTTGTGTGGTAGCGATGATGTCGTCAATGCTCGTCGTCTGGTAGCCCTTAACATAAATCAGTTCAAACGCTTTATGTAAAATCATCGACCGTGTTGCTTCTGCTTTTTTCATCTGTTATCGTCTCTTTTATGGGGTCAGACGGAATCATTTTGATTTCGCAAACATACCATTTAGTATCCTGCAAAGGAACGAAAAAAAAGCAAACTTTTAAAGCCACAGGTTTGACGGGCAGTGTACATGGGGAGGAGAAAGTTCTATATCTTCTTTTTTTTTGATTTGTATTGTTTACACTTTCCGCTAACGGAAAACGGCTTTGCGAAGGAGCGGATTTTTTTCACAAATGTTCATTAGAATTATTACTGTTGAACCTTGCACAAATGTTTCATAGAAGCACTTCAGCCGCCATATTGCCAAACCGATGTTAACTGCTGTACATTTTATTTAGCATTATTTCTTTTTTTAGTTTTTACATATTCTGCGTGAAGTTGTCCACAAGCCGCATCTATTTCTGAGCCGAATTGCGTCCTTCTTGTAGCGTGAACACCATTTAGGTTTAACTGGGAAACAAATTCAATTACTTTCTCTTTTGTTGGTTGCTTATAAGACGGATTTGCTCCAAAAGCATTGTTGTATCTTATAACGCTGATGTGATATAACTCTGGACGAACTCTGGACTTTACCATATCAACCAATGCGTTCAAATGTTCTTGTGTATCATTTAATCCTTCAATCAATAAGTAAGCTAGGTAAATTTTCCGTTTGTATTTTCTTACATATTCGTCAAGTATTTTCAAATTATCGTCTAAAGGAAAGCGTTTTTCTAACGGTATTAATGTTGCTCGTTGTTCCGGAAAAGGGGAATGAACTGATAAGGTAATGTTTACTTGCGGAAACCTTTTTACCAATTTTTCTAAATTCGGTGCAAACCCAACAGTTGAAACGGTAAGCCTGCGTTGTGAAAGTCCGCCATATCCTTTGGTGGTAAACGCTTCTATAGCGGTTAAAATATTTGGATTTGCAAGTGCTTCGCCCATACCCATAAATGCTATGCTGTCGGGCACCTGATTGTTCCAATGTGAATGGAATACTTGTGCACAAATTTCATCGGCAGAAAGTTTTTTCATCAATCCCATAGCTGAGGTGGCACAGAATGTACAACCTAAACCGCAACCTGATTGTGACGATATACACATAGATGTCCAACCTGCACGGTAACGGGAAAGAACCGTTTCTATTTTTGCTCCGGATTGGGTTTCAAAAAGTACTTTCTCTACTTGTTCAGCCGAATGAATGATGCTTGGCTTTAGCGGTAAAGGCGTTTCTCCAAATTGGGTTTCCTATTTTTCTCTTAAACTTTTGGGAAGTTCTTTCACCTCTCTAAAATATTCAATGCCCTGTTGCAAAGCACAAACTATTTGTCGGTAACGATATTCGGGCATTTCACTTTCGTTTAAATAGCGGTGAATTTGCCATAGTATTCCTCCTGTTGGTGGATTGGGTAATGTGCCTGCTGTTAATTTATTTGTCATATTCATTCTGTTTATTGGGTTAATGAAATTGTTCGTTCTATGTTTATTTGTTCCAAAAATGTTTCATCGTGCGACACGACTACCAGCGTTCCCTGATATTTATTGATGGCTGCTGTTAGGATTTCCACATTCTGAATATCCAAGTTGTTGGTCGGTTCGTCCAAAATGATGATGTCAGGCGATTTGCTATTAATCGTTAAACAACAAAGTAGCAAACGCATTCTTTCGCCACCGCTCAACGCACTGCAAGGTTTGTCCCAATCTTCTTTGGTAAACAAAAAGCGATTTAATCGGATTTTGATTTCGTGTTCTTGTAATGCAGCAACATTGAATTGTTGGGCTTGTTCGTAAACTTTTAGTTTGTTGTCAAGCAAAGAATAGTCTTGGTCTATGTAAACCGATTTGTTTTCTGCTCGGTAAATTGTTCCTGTTTGTGGTTCGAAGTCGCCCAAAATGAGTTTTATCAAAGTCGTTTTTCCTGAACCATTTGTTCCTTTTAAGGCAATGCGTTCGCCACTTGCGATTTGAAAATTCAAATGGTTTTTCCAAAACGGTTGCGTGTTGTAAGCAAAATTGATGTTCGATGCGGTAAACAAAATTTTTCCTTTGTGCAAGGCTGAATTATCAAAACCGAATTTCATTTTGTCAATGTCGGGTAGGGAAGAACGAAGTTCTTGCAAGTCTTGCGAAATACCGCCAATTTTTTCTGCGTGAACACTTTTGAGTTTTGATGTGCTGTTTTCGGCATTGTTTCGTAAAGTGTTCATCATAATTCGGGCAACGCCGGCTTTTGCTTGTTTGCCTTTTCCACGATTGTCTAATCTTTGTTGTCGTTCAATCGTTTTCCGTTCTTTTTCTTTGGCTTTTCGCAATGCTTTTTCCTTACTTTGAATGTCTTCACTCAAAGCAATGTTTTCAATTTGTTTTTGTGCTGCGTAAAAGTCATAATTACCACCATAAACTTTAATTCCGTTTCGACTCAGTTCGCAAACTGTGTCTAAAAGATGGAGTAATTTTCTATCGTGGCTTACAACAATCAAAGTGTTTTTTGTGGTTTGAATAAAGTCATACAAAAGTTGTCGGTTTGCAATGTCTAAATGATTGCTTGGCTCGTCCAGCAAAACTAATTCGGGTTGATGAATGGAAATTCCTGATAGAAAAACTTTTGTTTTTTGTCCACCGCTTAATGTTTCCATTTTTTGAGATAACTCCAAATCGTCTAATTGCCAATAGTTCAGAGCTTCTTTGCAACGGTCTTCAATCGTCCAATCATCATTGAGTAAATAGAAATTTTCTTCACTTGTATTTCCGTTCAAAATTTCATTCAGAGCGTTCAATTTTTTATCGATTTTCAACGCTTCTGCAATGGTAAAATGATTGTATTGTCCAAAAATTTGTGGAACAAAATATGGTTCAGCATCAATGCTTATTTGTCCGTTTGATGGTTGTAATTCTTGGGCGATAATTTTGAGCAAAGTTGATTTTCCTGCTCCGTTGTTGCCAATTAACGCTGCCTTTTCGTGATTGTTAACTGTAAAATTGATGTCGCTAAACAGTAAATCTTTGTTGGGATGTGTATATGAAATGTTTTGTAGAATAACCATAATTTCTTTCGTTAAAGATGAAACAATACAGCAACCGCTTTAGGGTTGTTGTTCTGATTTGTCTGAAAGAAATTATTTTTTACATTCTGTCTTACTTAAATTTTTGTGTCTGCAAATATACAATTTTTTTTGAGTAACGGTTTTTCCTGTATAGCAGCTAACGGGTCGGGTATTTATGAAGGGCGGGAATAGTAGTACTTCCGTTGAATTTTGCACTAATGCTCAATAGAAGTACAAAAGATGAGCCTTTGACATTCAGCCCACCTTTCATAAATACCTTGTTAGCGGCACGTGCCTTTGTTCGGTCTTATTCATAGAACAATTTTAGTTTGGTTTCAGCTGTTTTGTATTTCTTTTTTTGGCTTTCGGTAAGTGATGAAAAAAATGACGGCAAAATTTCAGTTTCATTTCCTTTTGAAACCTTTTTCCACGTTCCTATGACTTTGCCGTTATAAATAATTGTTGGGTAGAAAATACCGTTTTTTGTAAATGCTTTGGCTTGGTTTTCTGCTTCAATTGTAGCGGTTCTATCTTTATAACTTATGATTAGTTCGTCAAATGCAGGTAAAAAGTAAACCGAATCATCTTTATTGGTTTTCAAATTATCTGTTTCGTTCGTCCAATATTCTTCATTTTCAATGATGCTGGAAATGAATTTAGACTTAACCATTTCAAATGCTTTTTTCGCATCAGAAACATTAAGTCCCGACCACCAAACAAAATCTTTTATCGTTACAGGACTTCGGCTTTGGATATATTTTTCCGCTAATCTTGCCAATGCTTCATCTTTTTGTAAGGGTTTTGCCGCAGGTACTTTTCTATCAGATAAAGCATAAGTAAGTTGTTTGCCTACTCTTTCGCCATTGCAAACTATCATTTCCGTTTCTGCCCTAAACATAATGTGGCTTGCCCGCAAATCATTTGTGGCAATTCCTTTTTTGTTGAGTTCGTTCATTATTTCTTCTCTGGTCAGGATTTCATTTTTTTCTAAAAGTTTTCTGATTAAAGAATTACTTTTTTTCAAAACTGTTTCGTCCAAACCTAAACTTCGGTTCATTGATGCAACAGATTTATTAAGGTTCGGTGCGGAAAGTTGCATCATCCATCTTACGTCATCCGCAGAAACCAAATGCCAAGTAGGTCTTAACAGATGCGTCCGTATAATTTTTCCGTTGTTTAAATCATCTTCAATTTGTTTGTCAAAAGCATTGTTAGGTAACCGAATGCCGATAGCCAATTTTGACATTGCATAATCCTGTGCCTGAATTGCACCCATCCATTCTAAAACTTCTTGCGGTGTTTTAAGTTTCGGGTTGGAAATTTGCTGATTAATTAGTCTGTTTATTGCAATTTCATTCAAGGTCATTCGTTTTTGATTATTCATTATTTTCTGACCAATCAAATGGAACTTCTTGTGTTAGTGCAAATAAATTACCGTCAGCGGCTTTCAGCACAGCCAATCTTGCTCCAGGCATATCTACGACACCTGTATCAGGATTGTGATTATTTCCCTCCACTGCTTTGCCCTTGCCAATCTCTACCAAAGAACCGTCAGCAATTTCTACCATTGCTTTTGCTCCATTGGTTATAAAATAGCTGTGTGCTTTTTCTATATCTTCAACTTTCCAAAAAATCAATGGATAGTCAACCCAAGGAAGTCGTGAAAGTGAAATGTCCATATTCTCAATATTAAAAGAAGCAAAGTCCTCGTTTTGCCAAGTTGGGTCTTTGCCTAATAAAGAAGCCCAAGTATCAATGCCTTGATTCAAGTTTCTTGCAGGATAAACTATTGAGGCAATCGTAGTAAGTCTGATTTCTGTTTCGTTCTTATTTTCCATAGTTCATTATTTTTAAGTTGTTGAAATTTGGCAGGGTGGTCGGTTGGCATTGCCGCTAACGGGCCGCGGCTTGGCGAGAGTGCGGGATAAATTGAACCGAAAGTTCAATTTGGCACGAACGTTAGCCAAAGCTGTGAGCCGTTGGCTAAATTAGTAAAAAAAAAGCCAAAGCTCACAGCTTTGGCGGATAGAAAGTACAAAAGTTGAATTTTGCACTTAACCCGCCATTTTGCCAAACCCTTGTTATAAGCCGTTTTTTCTATTATTTATCTAATCATACGTCCATTCTGTAAATGTCAGTAACTTAGATTTCCTGTCTACTGAAATAATCAAAAAGTAATAGATATAAACCCAACTTTCTGGCTCAATTAATCGTTCATCTTCTTTGTCGAACCAGTCCTTTGATAAAATATAAAACTCGTAGTCCCCAAATTCGTTGTGAATTTCAAAATATCTGGCTAGCAGTTTATTAAATTCGTTTCTATCTTCACCCCAGTCTGGTTCATTTATAATATCAAAAAGAAATTTAGACACACCTTGCTTGTCCGTTTTTTTAAAATCCGTGATTTTTATTTTGTCAATATTAAACGCTTGTCTTAAATAGACTTTGTCTGGTTCAGCTTTTACACAATCACGCAAACTGTCAAATGAGAATTGCTTTGAACGAATGAAGGTGTCAACAATTTGGTCGTTTGTAATTAGTTCGTCAATCTCAAAAGGAAATTCTGTCAAGTTTATACCTTGATAGCCTTCGTTAATTTCGATATGTCTTTTAGTATCGTTGGTATTCATTAAAATGACTTATAACGGTTCGGGGCTTTGCTAAGGAGCGGATTAGAAAATAGAAACTTTCAATTTTGCATAAACATAGCAAACCCATTTTTTTAATTGCTAATTTACATTTTTCACAATACCCAAAAATAGCTGAAAAATTTTTCAGGCCATTACAAGGATGAATTATCTTTAAGCTTATTAATGAAAGTCGTATGAAATGTCTCCACCTAACTGCGTTAAACACGATACAATTGGAGGCATTTTAAATCCGCCCGATACTGGTTAAGGATTGGCTTACCAAGATTTGATATAAGAGGTGTCGCTCAATCTTTTGATAACCCTTTTTCCTGTGCTTGTTTGGTGTAAAAATGAGACACCTCCACTTACACCGTATAAGTCAATTCTATTTAATATTTCAGCTTCCACCCCCAACCACATCGCATTGAATATGCTCAATGTATCTCCGTGGGAAACAATAATTATATTTTCATCATCATTGCTGATGATTTCGTTGTAGAAAGGCAGTAGTCTTTGCCAAACATCATATCTGGATTCTGCATCGCTAAAGCATTTATCGTAAATTGTTATTTCCTCATTTTCGATGTTTTCTTTTAGCCATTGTACAGATTTTCCGTTTGCTTTACCCAAACTCCTTTCTTTTAAAGCATCTGTTATTCGAGGTTGTATATCCAGCTTTTCTCCAATGATTTCAGCAGTTTGTTTTGCTCTTTTAAGAGAGGATGTAAAGAGCGAAAAATCATTATTTTTAATCTCCAATTGTAGATTACAGGCTATATTTTCTGCTTGCTCAATTCCTTTTTCAGATAGTTCCCAGTCTGTCCATGAACCAATCATTCCATTAGTATGATGAATTGATTCGGGATGTTGGATGGTGATTATATTTTTCAATACGGTCATTTTGTTTTATAGTCTCTATGCAAAGTTTGGTGACAGTTTTGCGTCCGCACCGGGCGGAGAACATTCTTAACCATAAAATACGTAGGCGTTTTGTGCTAATTTAAAGAAAAACGCAACACGAAATATATTATAAGATGAAAACACTCAATGTCAGATTGTTACTAATTCCTGCTGTATCAAATGCTGTAAATCGGGGTCGTACTTAATCCACTCCATTTCGCTTTCGACAATCTGCATAACGTCCGTTTTGACCTGCCTGTAATTGGCTTCAATGACCTGTTGACCAAAGAAAAGACCAACCTTATCAAAGGCATGAAAAGCAATTCGGGCAATAAATTCAATGCCTATATCGTCATGAACGATAAAGCCGAAACCTCCTTTGAGTTTGAAAACAGGAAACCAAAACGAAAATAAATATTTTGTTTTTCGGACGGCATACAGCGTGAGGGATAGAAGCGACATCCTTTTGCGGTCCTGCAAGATCCGCAAAAGATATAGCGGATAGCCCGACCCGTCTGCATTTTTTCGTTAGCCTGGCCATAAGGGGGGGGAAATGCAGACGGTGGCACGCCCAAACCCTACTTTTCGTCCTGCTCGTCCATTCTCTCTACAAGTTCCTCCCGAAGTGTATCAAGGAATTTAGTACGGTTCATCTTCCGGTTTCTCAATTCCAAATAGGTCTGGTAGAAATTGCCCAAATCAATGCCAAAGGCACTTTCAAAATATTGGGCTACTTCCCTTATATCGTTGTTCCCGTTGTCAAACACATTTTGATAATGCAGGGCATAAATCAATTCTATCAATGCCACTTTGCTACCTGTCCATTTCAGATTTTTCGGTGCTTTCGATTTATTTTTTTTGAATTTGTGATACAACTGGTCTTCGATGTAGACCTGTATCAAATCGTTGGCTATTATCTTGGCGACCTTGTAGTCGTGAGAGGTTGAAAAGGACTGATCAGACTGGAAATAATAGGTGTCCAACCATAGCTTTATATCGTGGTTGCCACGAACAAAAAAACTTTCGTCAAGGAACGAATTATTGCTACGATAATACTTATAAAAATCGAGGTTGTTGTCAAAGAACCTATTTAGCTTTTTCAGTTCTTTGTTGAGGTATTTCCTTATGGGCTTTGCTCTGTAGGGCTTCTTTGTCTCGATTTTATAAATGGCGTTGTAGTAAATGAGTTTTGCTAAAATAGCAGGTTTCTGATATTTGAAAAAACGGATTTCTTCATTCACATTCTTAAACCCTCTTTTCAAGACATATTCCTTTACTTCGGACAAGCATTGTACAATTACGTGTATAACAGCCTCTATTCGTTGTACAGAGCAATCAATCTATTCCAGTTTCGGTGATTGAGGTTTCCAGTTTAGAAAGTGTTTCATTGTAAAATTTATCCATCCAATTATTTTAATTGCTATTTTATTAGAAATGCCTAAATCTGTTGTGTTTAGGCATTATCCAATTCCTCGTTTATAATTTTAGAGAGATGACAGGGCTACCCATCATCTACACGCTATTTTTTTAATAAAGAATAGCTAAACACTGCCTTTCTGCAATTCAAAGATGGTGATTTCTGGAAGTATACCCACACGACCGGGATATCCAAGAAATCCAAAACCAGCATTAACATATAGCTGCTTGTTTCCCTCCGAATAAAGCCCTGCCCATTCTTTGTAAATGTATTGCACAGGACTCCATTGGAAGTGTTCGCTCCGCACACCAAACTGCATCCCATGTGTATGTCCGGCAAACATTGCATCAACATCCGTATCTAATACCTGTTCACGCCAATGCGATGGGTCGTGTGACAGGAGTAGTTTTACTGCTTCTTCCTCGGTTCCGAGTAATGCCTTTTGAATATTCCCTCTATTCGAAAAGTTCCTCGTACCCCAGTTTTCTACTCCCACGATGGAAATAGTTTCGTTATCCACTTTGACCTTGCGGTTCTCGTTGCGAAGCAAATCCCATCCCATGACCTTATGTGTGCCAACGAGGTTTTTGAGGTTTCGGTGCTTTTCGGGAGAATCCCCGTAACCGAAATGGTAATCGCCATAGTCATGGTTTCCGAGTACCGAGAATACCCCTAAATCGGCTTTCAACTTGGAAAACAAATCTTGATAGTCCCACATCTCCGAAGCAAGGTGATTGACCAAGTCGCCCGTAAAAAAAATCATATCCGGTTTTTCCCCCATCAATAACTCTATCCCACCTGATACCGCTTTTTTATTGTAAAACGAGCCCGAATGCACATCCGAAATCTGTGCAATGGTCATACCATGAAAGGTTTGTGGAAGATTAGGCAGGTACAGCTTTTGCCGACGAATCCTATAATCGTATGCACCCGAAATTACACCCCACGATAGCCCAAAGAACGGCAACGAAGCCACGACCAATCCCGACTTGAGCAAAAAATCGGAACGTGTGATTACATGCCTCTGCTTGTCTCCGATAAGTTGGGGAGAGGGAGTTTCTTTTTCTTTTTTTGGAAAGAGAAAACGGGAAATCCACACGCCTCCACGCCTAATGTCGTCAGTAACCAAGACCAGTCCATAGCTAAATTTACACATGGTCGTAATGATAAATGTAATCACAATACCGGAACGGTAAGCAAACGGAAAATCGGAGCGAAGTGCAGTGAATAACCCGATTAGGAGCATGATGCTATACCCCCACCACAGCCATCCAAACCATATTTTCTTCGCAAAGGGGATGCTCGACCCACGCAATGCGAAGAAAACATAAAAGTCCAAAGCGACAATAAGTATGGCATAGAAAAGAAGCATACGGTATATTTATTTGCCTAATTTTTGTTGAACCTGTGCAGGGTATCGTTCGCCTACAATTTTAATTGTCGCCAATGCTGCATTTATTTTGCTCAACTCGTCATTGGTTAATGAAACATTTGTCGCACCAATGTTTTCTTGTAAGCGGTGTAATTTTGATGTTCCCGGAATTGGAACGATGAAAAGTTTTTGAGCCAATAACCAACCTAATGCAATTTGTGCAGGTGTAGCGTTTTTGTCTTTCGCAATGGAAACAACCAAATCAACTAATGCTTGGTTGGCTTCCCTATTTTCTTTGCTGAAACGTGGCGACATATTTCTTGCATCGGTTTTATCCAATTCCACATCTGCGTTTATTGTTCCTGTCAAAAATCCTTTGCCCAATGGACTAAAAGGCACAAAACCAATACCTAATTCTTCCAATGTCGGAATAATTTTATCTTCGGGCTCACGATAAAACATTGAGTATTCGCTTTGCAAAGCGGTTACAGGCAAAACGGCGTTTGCTTTGCGAATGGTTTCTGCATTTACTTCACACAAACCAAAATGTTTTACTTTTCCCTCTTTTATCAGGTCTTTTACAGCACCTGCAACGTCTTCAATAGGAACATTCGGGTCGAACCTGTGCTGATAAAACAAATCAATTACGTCTGTCCGCAACCTTTTCAAAGACGCTTCGGCAACGGCTTTTATGTTTTCGGGACTACTGTCTAATCCCAATCTCCCATCCCCGTCTTTGAAACCGAATTTTGTAGCAATCACAACTTCATTACGCAATGGTTCAAGTGCTTCGCCTACCAAGAGTTCGTTTTCTCCATAACCTTGCGCCGTGTCAAAGAAAGTGACTCCGTGTTCAACTGCCGAACGTATTAACTTTATGCTGTCTTCCTTTGTAGGTGCATTCGGAAAACTTAATCCCATACACCCAAAACCCAATACAGATACTTCCAATCCGCTGTTTCCTAATTTTCTTTTGTTCATCTTTTTTGATTTTAAAATTTGTTAGTACAAAATTGGCTCAATAAAAAATGAAACCATTTGCCATTTGGCAAAAAGTGATTTTAGCGGATATTCTTTCTTATTCTGCTTAAAGATGATTGCGTAATGCCCAAATAGGAAGCGATGTATGACAAAGGCACACGATTTACCAATGTTGGAAACTTCTCGATAAAGTCAAGGTAGCGTTCTGTTCCGTCCTGCGAAACCAATTCGCTTCTTCTTGCAATTTTTTCGCCGTGATGTTTAGTGATTATTTTTTGAATAATGCTATCCCAACCAATAATCGTTGCGGAAAGGTCTTTCCAATTTTGTTTTGAAAAAACAACCAATTTGCAATCGGTAATGGCAGACAGATATTCGGAAGGCGTAAAAACTTCATCAACTGTGTTTCCCGATAAAATCAAATGGTTTTCCTCAATAAAATAGCGTGTAATTTCTTCACCTTTGTTGTTGTAATAAAAAACACGAATAACACCGTCCGTAAGAAACCCAACCTGTCTAACTGTTTTTCCCGCTTCCCAATAATATTCGTCTTTTTTGAGTTCTATTTCTGTCGCCTTGCTTGTAATCAAGTCTATCTGCTGTTTGTTCAAATTACCGAACTGCAACAGGTAATTTATAAATTCTTCCATAGTACAAAATTATTAAATGGTTTGGTATGACGATTTGCCAAATGACAAAATGCAATATTATTTCTGTGTTTCCTGGAAAGGGGCGATTCAGTAAGAACAATTTTTGGGTAGCCATGCGAAACCCATTGTACTGTGGCAAAATATTCATACCTCCCTACAAAGAGGAAAATGGATGTTTTGTCAAAGGACAACACGAGCCTTTAATCAGCGAAAAGATCTTTGCTGATGTGCAGGATATTCTCGATGGGAGAAAGAGGATTGTAAAGCCTAAAATCGTGGCTATGGACAATTTACCGCTAAGAAGCTTTCTCAAATGTCCTAAATGCAAGCGTATGCTGACTGGAAGTGCTTCAAAGGGAAAGATGGGAAACTACTATTATTACTATCATTGTAGTTCCCCTGCGGAACACGGTTCAAAGCAGACACGTCTAACGAGGCTTTCTTAAAACAACTGCGGTATATGTCGCCAAAAGAGGGAATGGTCGATGTTTTTATCAAAGCCTTTATAAAAGACTTCAACAGCAAGACCAAAGCCCAAAACACCGAACGGGGAAATATCATAGATGAGATTGATGCGTTGAACAAACGCTATCAAAAAGCGCTTTTAAAGAATGCGGATGGAGAAATGGCAGATGACGATTTTCAAGAAGTAAAGAAATTGACCAAAGGGAAGATTGAGGATTTGGAAACGAAATTGAATGACTTGGCAGGCGTTGGAACAGAGATAAAAGATTTGGTAGCTTCTGCATTAAAAAAGGTCTCAAACATTGATATACGCTATGAAAACGGTAATAATGAGGAAAAACGTGCTATAATTGGTTCGATGTTCCCCGAATTTTTGGAATTTGACGGTACACAACATCGAACCGCCCGATTAAATTCCGCCATCACTCTTATCTATCAGAATAACAACAAGTTACAAGGTAAAAAAATGGGACAAATCTGTTGTTTTCAGATTTGTCCCAATCAGTGATCCCGCTGGGACTCGAACCCAGGACCCATACATTAAAAGTGTATTGCTCTACCAGCTGAGCTACGGAATCCTAATTCTTTTTTTGAATTATCCTTCGTTGTTTGAAGTGATGCAAAGGTAGGTTTTTTCTGTTAAAGTGCAAATATTTGAAGCAGAAAAATCCTTGTTTTTTTGTAAAACTCTCACGCAAAGAGAATTATTTTTAATTATATTTTTTAGATTAAAGTCAGAATGCAATGCTTGGAGGCTCTTTTTGCTAATTCCAATGATTATTTTTCAAAACTCTCTGCCAGGAAAGGAGAAAAATAAGACTCATAATTGAATATTATAATCGTCTCGCTCGAATCATTCGATCGACACCGTTGATATCTTTAAAAATTTCTAAATCTGCAAAACCTTTTTTGCGTATCAAATCTGCCGTTTCTAGACTCAAGTATTGATTAATTTCAAAATATAAACTTCCGTCCTGTTTTAAATGATATAAAGCAAAATCAGTAATGTAATCGTAGAAAAGTAAAGGAGCTGATTCTTCAACGAATAAAGCTGTATGTGGTTCGTGGTTCAATACATTGGCATGCATTTCCTGCATTTCTTTTGGTGTAATGTAAGGCGGGTTGCTCACTACAATATCAAAACCTTGAGGTTCTGAAAACATAAATTCCCACTCCAATATATCGGCAAGAATAAATTGCACAGGCTGATTTAGTTTAGCAGCATTGCGTTTTGCTACTTCAATCGCTTCAGGTGAAATATCTACTGCCCACAAATTACTTTCTTTTAAATGCTTCTGAAGCGTAACGGGGATACATCCTGTTCCCGTACCGATATCGATTACTTTTACAGCAGATTTGTTTTTATAATCTTGTAAAATCAGATGAACAAGTTCTTCTGTTTCGGGTCTCGGGATTAATGTGTGACTATTTACTTCAAATACTTCGCCGTAGAAATCAGCTTTTCCAAGGATATGCTGCACAGGTTTTCCGGAATATAATTCTTCCAGTATGACATTTAGTTTTTCTTCATAAATCTCTGCTGATTTCGTTTTTTCGAGAATATATTTTGAAGATTTTATTCCTGCTATTTCTTCTACAATTAATAAGAAAATTGCTTTAATTTCATCTGCAGGATATAGCGTTGCAAGATGTTGCTGGTAGCGAAGTTCTATGTCTTTCCACGTTGTAGCCATAGTGCAAACTTACAATATTATGCGAGGCTTTTCTTTTAAATATGACAAAATGCTAAGTTTGTACTATGCAAAAAGAGGAACAATATATCAAACGTTGTTTGGAATTGGCGGAGATGGGAGCTGGGACCGTAAGTCCTAATCCGATGGTAGGCGCAGTGATTGTACATGATGATAAAATTATAGGTGAAGGATATACTTCTCCTTATGGAGGTCCTCATGCGGAAGTTAATGCCGTCCAAAATGCAATTGCCTTATTAGGAGAGGAAAACGCAAAGTGTCTTTTCCAACAGTCGACAATTTATGTTTCTCTGGAACCCTGTGCGCATTTTGGCAAAACACCTCCATGTGCTGATATGTTGGTGTCGCTTCAGTTTCAGAAAGTCGTAGTAGGCTGCTTGGATCCTTTTGCGAAAGTAAATGGGTTAGGAATTCAAAAATTACGTGAAGCTGGCATCGAAGTGGTAGTCGGGGTATTAGAAAAAGAATGTCAATTTTTGAATAGACGTTTTTTTACTCGTATCAGCGAGTTTCGACCATACGTAATTTTGAAGTGGGCGGAAACTAAAAATGGCTTCTTTGCACCTACGGAGGCAGAACAAAAGTGGATTTCGAATACACCCAACAAACAACTGGTGCATAAATGGCGGTCGGAAGAGGATGCAATTCTCGTGGGCAAACGTACTGCTTTAGTTGATAATCCGACCTTAACAAATAGATTGTGGAAGGGTAAATCGCCGAAACGTGTATTAATAGATAAAAATCTAGAGGTTCGTGATGATGCTAATCTATTTTTAGCTCAAGATTCTGATTTGATTATTTTCAATGCTAAGAAAACAGATTGGAATGGACATTTAAAATACATCGAATTAGAAAATTTTGATTTATATCTTCCGCAAAACATATTATATCAATTGTATTTGATGGATGTGCAATCGATAATCATCGAAGGTGGGGTGAAGACTATTAAACTTTTTATGGAGGCTGGGCTTTGGGATGAAGCTCGAGTTATTGTAGGAGACACGATTTGGGAAAATGGTATTCCAGCTCCACAAATAAATGAGTCCGCGCGTGAGAAACTACTAGTTGGAAATAATGAGTTAAAAATTTATTTCAAAAATTAAAATTATTTCTTTAATTTTTCGGTATGAAGTTGCCGGAAAAATTGCTTCATTTCATATGGCGCTATAAATTAATCAATCAGACTAACTTACTTACTACGCACGGTGAATCGCTGCGGATATTAGATTTTGGTCAGCTCAATACCAATGCTGGCGCAGATTTCGAATTGGCTAAAATTCAAATTCAAAATAGAATTTGGATTGGAAATATTGAATTACATGTCAGCTCTTTGGATTGGAAATACCATCATCATCATTTAGATCCGCGTTATAATTCTACGATACTACATGTCGTATGGGAAAATCCTGAAAACATAAAAATCAAACGTTTGGATGGAACCTAAATTCCTACGTTGATCTTGAAAGATTATATAGATCAATCTCTGCTCGAAAAATACCATCATCTCATGATGAATGAGCAGTGGATTGCTTGCGAAAAACAATTACCTAAAGTAACGGAGTTCACCATCTCTAATTGGCTTGATCGATTAATCATTGAACGCTTGGAATCAAAAATGGTAATGGTTGATTCGTGGGCAAAAGTCACGAGCTATGAATGGCAAAAAGTTCAATTGATTGCATTAGCAAGAGCTTTTGGGATGAAAGTCAATAATGAAGCTTTCGAGAAGTTAATGACGCAAATGAATATCAACCTGTTTTATAAATACGCGGATGATCCATTAAAATTAGAAGCTTTATTATTTGGTTGTGCAGGATTTTTAACGGGGAAAAATTACCAAGAGGATTATTTTACCGAGTTAAAAGAGGAGTATGAATATTTGAATCATTTACATGGCTTTCGAGGATTGTCGTCTATCGAATGGAAGTTTTTGCGAATGCGCCCTTATAATTTTCCAACTTTTCGTTTGGCGCAGTTTAGTGGTTTGCTTCATAAACGAGTACAGTGGTTTGAATTTTTGCAGGTAGAGAGTTTGGAAGTTTTAAAAGAAGATTTAAACGGTATCCAAACTTCTTCATATTGGAAGAATCATTTTCACTTCCACAAATTATCCAAAGATCATAATACTACCCTCACTCGGGATTTTATAGATCATATAATTTTAAATGCTTTTGTGCCAGTATTATTCTCATATGGCAGATATGTTGGGAACCAAGGCTTACACCAAAAAGCTTTAGACTGGTTACAAGTTTTGCCTGTAGAAAAGAACACTATAGTAAAATCATATCAAACACAAGGTATTTGTGCTAAGACCGCTGGAGAATCTCAGGCTTTGATTCATCTGTACAAACAATATTGTACAACTAAAAGATGTTTAGATTGTGCTATTGGTTACGCTTTATTGAGCCGTTAATTAGTTTAATTGTAGAATTTCTGCAATTTCTCTGAATCCTTTTTTATCGGCTAGATCGGAAGCAGATTCGCCTGTATCTGTGAGAATGGAAATATCGGCACCTTCTTCTAATAGGATTATTATTAAATCAATGTTTCCATGTTGGGCCGCGAAATGTAAGGGTGTAAACCCTCCATGTTGTCTTATATTTACTTCAGCTCCTGCTTCAATTAACATTTTACTGATGTTACTATTATTATTGCTTAGTGCTGCATGTAATGGATAAACTTGATAACCATTTTGAGAAGGAATATTAGGATCCGCTTTGTGAGCTAATAATAAGCGAACAATATCCTCTTTATTGAAATGACTAGCTATACCCAATGGAGTGAATCCATGGGTAGAGAATTCTTCAATTATATCATTTTTGTGTTCTAGCATCATTTGCACATGTTGCAATAACCCAGCCGCGCAAGCTTCATGGATGGTGATACTGTTGGTGTATTTGAGAATAACTTGAATAATCTGAGGTTTATTATAGTAACAAGCTAGGAGTAAAGGTGAAATATCATGACTTGTTTTTTGCTTGAGCAAAGAGGCATCACTTCTTAATAAATGCTCTAAGTCCAAATGATTTCCAGTCTCAATGTATTGTTCTAGATTCGTAATCCCCATAATTTCTAGTGTTTATCCTTCGAAGTAAACAAAAATATTCAAATTAATGGAACACTTAGGGTAAAAAAAATCGACTTCGTTAATAAAAGATTTACTATTTAAATTTTGAAGAAATAAAATAAATAATAAGTATTGAAAAGTTATGCAATCGGTTGCGTAAAGTGATGTTTTTTTGTAGTATTATAACTACAAATACATATGCAATTTGTATTAATTAATACTTTTCCCTTGTAGTTAACAGAACCTTTGTTACTTTTGTAATGCCCTCCCCAAGGGCATGTTTTTCATAGGTAGATGTAGGGGTCGAATATTTCTTATTCGACCCTTTTTTATTTAGCTTTGTTTTTATATGAATAAAAGGAAGATAATTGTAGCTATAACGGGCGCTTCAGGCTCTATTTATGCCAAAGTACTTTTGGATAAATTGACAACAATAGGAAGCGAGCAGATAGCTGACGTAGGTGTGGTAATGTCCGATAATGCTAAAGATGTATGGAAATATGAGTTGGGCAATGAGTCTTATAAAGATTATGCTTTTCCATTTTATTCAAAAAATGATTTTATGGCTCCCTTTGCTTCTGGATCGGCACAATATGATAGCATGATTGTATGTCCTTGTTCTATGGGTACATTAGCACGTATTGCGACAGGCACTTCTTCTGATTTGACTACACGAGCTGCAGATGTTGTTTTGAAAGAGCGACGCAAGCTGATTTTGGTTACGCGCGAAACGCCTTTAAATTTAATTCACATCAATAACATGGCTACTGTTACACAGGCCGGAGGGATTATTTGTCCTGCCTCACCCTCATTTTATAGTTTGCCTCAATCCATGGAGGATGTAGCTTCAACTGTAGTAGACCGTGTGTTATCATTATTGGATTTGAAAATAGATATGTATCGTTGGGGAGAGAAATGACGATTAGCGATTAAAATCCTTTCTCTTGTAAAAGCATTTTGTGTACATTTGTCTTTTGATGAAAAAACACAAAAATATTGTCTATTTATGGAGCAACCTATGTGCGCATTTTATGGACTTTGTATATTATAGCTTGTGTTTTCCCCAACAAATAAAATTTCAAACCCCAATTTTTTTCAAGATTTAATATCCATGAGTACATTCTTAATTACTTCTGCTAAATTGATTTCACCAGGTCATGCTTTAAATGGTCAACAAGTCGATATTTTAATAAAAGATGGAGTAATTGCAGATATAGCGGATCAATTAAAGGTTTCAGATAATATTCAAACTATAAATGCTGTTGGTTCAGTTGTAAGTGCAGGATTCTTCGATTTAAATGTAAATATCGGTGAGCCTGGTTACGAAACTAAAGAAGATATTAGTACAGGTACTGCGGCTGCAGCGGCAGGTGGTTTTACGGGAATAGCTGTACATCCAAATACAAACCCTTCTATTCAAAGCAGAGCGGAAGTTTCTTTGGTAGTGAATGCCGCAAAGGGAAATTTAGTAGATGTTCATCCAATTGGCGCGATTTCCAAAAAGCGTGAAGGCAATGAGTTGGCTGAATTGTACGACATGAAAATAAATGGTGCTATTGCTTTTTGTGATGGTACGCGCAGTGTACAACAAGCGGGATTGATGGGCAGAGCATTGTTATATTCAAAAGGCTTTAATGGTTTGATTATTTCTTTCGCTCAGGATGAATCTGTGGCAGGAGGAAATCAAATGAATGAAGGTGTGATGAGCACTTATTTGGGTATGAAAGGTATTCCAAATCTAGCGGAAGCTTTAATGGTTTCTCGTGATTTATACTTAGCAGAATACAACGAAGCTCCTATTCACTTCACGACTATTTCTACAGCTGAATCCGTAGAATTAATCAAGAAAGCTAAAGCAAAAGGCTTAAAAGTGACTTGTGATGTGGCTGCACATAATCTTGTTTTTACAGATGATGATGTAATAGGATTTGATTCCAATTACAAAGTAAGTCCTCCTTTACGCACCAAAAATGACGTAAAAGCGTTGTTAAAGGGATTGAAAGAAGGAGTTATCGATGCAGTAGTCTCTCAACATACTCCTCAGGAAATAGAATTTAAAGCTGTAGAATTCCATATTGCTAAGAACGGTATTACGGGCTTGCAAACGGTAATACCTTTGTTGGTAAAAGCTGGTTTGTCAGATGAACAAATTGTTGATAAATTAGTAATTGGTTCACGCAATGTGGTAGGTTTGGAATTACCAACTATCGAAAAAGGTGCTAAAGCGAATTTGGTAGTATTTGATAGTAAAGAGAAATGGACTTTTGATGAAAAGTCAAATAAATCAAAAGGCAAAAATAATCCATTATTCGGATCTGAATTAGTGGGTAAAGTTAAATTGGTTGTGAATAACAATCAATTAATTATAAATAATTAATACTATGGACAAAAAAGTACAAAATGCGTTAGAAGCAGGTATTGCTTCTTATGCATCTATCGAAAATATTGAAAGTGCTGAATTTCTTTCGGCATTAAAAAATGCGTTTCAATTAAGTGCTCCTTTTATGGAGAAAGTGGATGCTTTAGATGCGGTTTTTGATGATTTTCAGACCTTTGAAGAGTTAAGAGAGCTAGCTTTTGATTTGTTGATGATTAATTTCTTCGCAGAAGACGTTCAAAAATTGGAAGAAGATTATTTGGATTCGGAAGAATGGGAGCAAATCGAAGAAGATACTTTGGATCGTGGGACAGAATTGTTGAATATCTTTTTGTATTTGAAAGAATGTGCTGACGATGAAATTGAAGCAGATTTGGATGATTATCTAAAAGAATTCTTATTGGTAGAAGAAGATGAGTTTCAAGATGAGCACCGTATCTATGAAAAAGTGATTGCTAATCAAATTTTGGTAGAATCCGATTATTCTGAAATCGCGAAAGTAGCAAAAACTGTAGGTCCTATGGAAGAATTGTACGAATTGTTTAATCCTATCGTTTCTTTCTTCTACGAGCCAAATCCTACCTCAAAACAACTAGATGAGTTCTCTGCGCATGCAGCTAATAAAGCGTATGAAACAGCTATTTATCAAGTTATCGTTAATTTTAACAAATAAATTATGGCTGAAGAAAAGTTCGCTGAAGCAGGTTTTGATGCTACTTATAACAAAAAAGAAAGTATCAAATATGGCTTAATCCTTGGCTTAATATCCTTAGTGTTAGGAATTGTAGTTTTGAATATTAGCAAAAGTATTCAAACTTTTTGGCTATTAACAGGCTTGTCATATGCTATTAATACCATTTTATATATGGTCATTGCGCTGGTGTTTGCTTACACCTTACGTAAAAAGAATGGAGGTTTTTGGAACTTTTCGATTGCACTGAAATCAACTTTTTTGATGTTGTTGATTTCTACTGTGCTTGCGACAGTATTCACTATGATTTATGTGCATACTATCAATCCTGGTTTACAAGAAGAGGTATTGCGCAATACGATTAATGTTACTATCGAGCAATTGGAAAGTAGTGGTGCTCCTGACGATGTAATCGATTCGAGAGTGGCTACCTTAGAAGAACAAATGAACTCTTTAGGGCAGCTTACATTAAAAGATACTTTCAGAAGTCTGATGATTTCTATCCTAATGCAATTTATCTTTTCTTTAATCTTAGCTGCTATTACGCGCAATGAGAAACTTTCTCAATCTAAGCCCACAAACTTTAATTAATCATACGAAATAAGTACGATAAAAATGGATATATCTGTTGTAGTGCCTTTGTATAACGAAGAAGAATCTTTACCCGAATTAACGGATTGGATTCGTCGCGTAATGCTTGCAAACAATTTTTCTTACGAAATTATTTTGGTGGATGATGGGAGTAAGGATAATTCGTGGAAAGTTATCTTGGATTTAAAGAAATCGCATGAGCAGATTTCTGGTATCAAGTTCAGAAGAAATTATGGTAAGTCTGCAGCATTGAATGTAGGTTTCGCGGCCACTCAAGGTGATGTAGTTATCACCATGGATGCGGATTTACAAGATAGTCCGGATGAAATTCCAGAGTTGTATGATAGAATCATGAATCAAGGAGCAGATTTAGTTTCCGGGTGGAAGCAAAAACGCTATGACCCATTGACCAAAACTATTCCGACCAAATTATTCAATTCGGTAACACGAAGTGTTTCAGGGATACATAATTTGCACGATTTCAACTGCGGGTTGAAAGCTTACAAAAAAGATGTCGTAAAAAGTATTGAGGTATACGGCGAAATGCACCGATATATTCCTGTGATAGCGAAATGGGCTGGTTTTACGCATATTCAAGAGCAAGTAGTACAACATTATCCACGAAAATATGGTACGACAAAATTTGGTCCTGGGCGTTTCGTAAAAGGATTTTTAGACTTAATGTCTATATTCTTTGTCGGAAAGTTTGGGAAACGTCCTATGCACTTTTTCGGTCCTGTAGGTGTAGTAAGTTTCCTTATCGGTTTCTTTATTACTTTCTATTTGATTTGTGAGAAATTGATGAGTATCGCCAATGGTACGCCGTATCGCAATGTCACAGATCAACCTTTATTCTATTTGTCTTTGTTAGCTATTATGATTGGTACGCAATTGTTCCTGACAGGATTTATTGCGGAGTTATTATCTCGTAATAGTTCAGAAAGAAACAAATACCATATTGAACGTGTCGTCTAATCCTATGTTTTTCTCGATAATCATTCCATTATACAATAGACCTGACGAAATCAAGGAGTTGCTAACTACATTGTTGGCACAGACGTATACTTCGTTTGAGGTCATCGTGGTGGAGGATGGCTCGAGTAATCCTGCAGAATATATTGTTCAATCTTTTGCCAAAAAGTTGGATATTCATTATTACCAAAAAGTAAACGAAGGACAGGGTTTTGCGCGAAATTATGGTTTTGCTCATGCCAAAGGCGATTACTTTATTGTGTTTGATTCGGATATTCTGGTGCCAAAAGACTATTTGCAAATAGTAAAAAATGCAATAGAACAAGAAAGTTGGGATGCTTTTGGAGGACCAGATGCTGCGCATGAATCTTTTACTACTATTCAGAAAGCTATTAGTTATTCGATGACTAGTCCCTTTACTACAGGAGGTATTCGCGGTAATAAAACACATGTCGGTCAATTTCATCCACGTAGTTTCAACATGGGTATTTCCCGAAAGATTTTTGAAACGATAGGAGGCTATAAATTATCGCGTCGGTCGGAAGATATTGAATTTAGTATTCGAATGATAAATTCGGGATATAAGGTCGGTTTAATACCTGAAGCGCACGTTTATCACAAGCGTAGAACGAGTTTTCCGCAATTCTATAAACAGACGAATGCTTTTGGAAAGGGGAGAATCGATATTTCTATCTTGTATCCTTCGGAATTAAAATTAGTGCACGCTTTACCGGCAATATTTACATTCGGAGTTATTACCTTAATAGTATTGAATATCATTAATTTTTCGATTTTTACGGATTTTAGACCGCTCGAGATTTTGGTGTATCTTGGTAATACATTTTTAGTGGTTTATACCGCATTATTATTTTTACATGCATTGATTACGACGCGAAGTATTTCTGTTGCAGTCAATGGAATAATAGCTGCATATACGCAGTTATTTGCATACGGAACGGGGTTTATGACAAATTATATAGATCGTATTTGGTTGCACAAAAATACATCCATGTAATAGCACTAATAAAATGTATCGTGATTTCAATTACTCAATATAATTTAGATAAAATAGAGAATCTATTATTAGATTTGGGATACAAGGTTCGTTATGAAAAAGGAAATTTCAAAACGGGTGCTTGTGTGATTCAGAATACAAAAATGATTATTGTGAACAAATTCTCCAATTTGGAGATCAAAATCAATTCATTGATTTCTTTGTTGAGAGAATTTGAGGTTTCTAAAGAAGATTTGGATGAAAAGCAATGGACATTTTATAAAACATTAATCAAAAAACAAGAGGCATAGTTTGAAGATTCGATTTTTAGGTACCGGAACTTCACAAGGTGTACCTGTTATAGCTTGTGATTGCGAGGTTTGTACTTCGAAAGATGTACATGACAATCGCTTACGTTCGTCTATTTTAATTGAATTGGACAATGGCCGAAATATCGTTATTGACACTGGTCCAGACTTTCGTTATCAAATGTTGCGTGATGGCGTAAAACATCTGGATGCTATATTGATGACACATTCGCACAAAGATCATATAGCAGGGTTGGATGATGTACGTGCATTTAATTACCAGCAACAGGAAGCTATTACTATTTATTCAAATACGGCAACTTTAGAAGCTTTGCAACGTGAGTTTTATTATGCTTTCTCTGCAATAAAATATCCTGGTGTACCCCAACTGGAACTAAAGGAAATTCAGCCATTAGATAGTTTTACTATTTTAGAAACAGAAATTCTTCCTTTCGAAGTATTGCATTACAAAATGCCTGTATTAGGGTTTAGAATAGGGAATTTCGCTTACATCACAGATGCTAAGATTGTTTCTGAAGAATCAAGATCTGCTTTGGAAGGAGTAGAAGTCTTAGTCGTGAATGCGTTGCAAGAATCCGCACACATTTCACATTTCACCTTAGGCGAAGCTTTGCAATTCATTGCAGATATTAATCCGAAAAAAGCCTACCTTACTCATATTAGTCACCGCTTTGGGACACATGAGTATATTCAATCCATTCTACCTGAAAATGTATTCCCTGCATACGACCAACTTTGTGTAGAGATAAAATAAGTTTATCGTTTTTCAAACCTTTTTTTTTCCTGATTGTTATACTCTAAAATAACATAATTTACACACTAAGTTCAATTATAAATTTTAGAAATATGGGAAATCTACTTTATTTAATCGCAGTAATATTAGTAATTATATGGGCGATTAGCTTTTTAGGAGGCTATGCAACAGGCGGAATTATTCATATCCTGTTGGTAATTGCAATCATTGTAGTTTTATTACGTGTAATACGAGGGAATGCTTAAGTAAGTTAAGCACTACTTTGTATTCAAATACAGTTTGGCTATTTCAAAATCTTCAGGAAAAGTTAGTTTTAAGTTTTTATGACTGCTTTCAATGAGATGGATGGAATAGCCAATTTTTTCTACTACCGAAGCGTCATCCGTAAATGTTGGCAGTTCCAACTGCTGATAAGCTTCTAATAATACTTGAGCGGGAAAGGTTTGTGGTGTTTGTATTTGCCAAACCGTATCTCTATCCACGGCATCATTTTCATTTATACTGCCAATACGAATTGAATTAGTGCTTTTGTTAGCTAATACATTTGATTTTCCCTCGAAAGCCAATGCAAAAGATTTTTCTATTAAATCAGAATCTACTAAAGGTCTTGCCGCATCGTGAATGGCTATCGTGCTATCTTCATTAAAAAAGAAATCTGGAAAGCGGGTTTCCAAATAATTGATAGCATTTCGAATACTTTGGAATCGAGTCTTACCCCCGAGAACCAGTTCGTGAGGAATATTAAATTGATTTTCTTGGCATAATTCATTCCAATAGTCCACCATCTCGGCATGAATCGCAACCACTATTTTATCTACATGATTTTCGAATGCCTGAATCGTATGCATAAGCACGGGCTTGTTGTTTAGCAACATATATTGTTTAGGAAGATTAGCATTTAATCTGGATCCTGTACCACCGGCAGCTATAATAACGACTCGACTTAACATATTATTCAATGTAGATAAATAAAAAGCGTGACTGAAAACCAATCACGCTCAAAAATATTGAAATATTCTTAAAATCTTAAATAATCAACATGGCATCTCCATAGCTGTAGAATTTATATTTTTCTTTTACAGCTTCTTCGTATGCATTCATTACATTTTCATATCCCGCAAATGCAGCAATCATTACCAAAAGTGTTGATTCTGGAGTGTGGAAGTTTGTAATCATCGAATTTGCAATAGAGAAATCGTATGGAGGATAAATAAATTTACTTGTCCAATCTGCAGCAGGTTTCAAACGACGATCAGCAGATACTGAAGATTCAATAGCACGCATTGAAGTCGTACCTACAGCACATACGCGTCTTTTGTTATCTAAAGCTTTATTAACTATGCGAGCAGCCTCATCTGTAATAATGAATTGCTCGGAATCCATTTTATGTTTTGTTAAATCTTCAACTTCTACGGTGCGGAATGTTCCTAAACCTACGTGAAGTGTAATTTCAGCAAAGTCAATACCTTTTAATTCCAAACGTTTCATTAACTCGCGAGAGAAGTGAAGACCCGCAGTAGGAGCCGCTACAGCACCTTCGTTTTTAGCATAAATTGTTTGGTAACGGAATTTATCTTCTGGAGTAGCTTTACGTTTGATATATTTTGGAAGTGGAGTCTCACCTAAAATTTCAATGTTACGACGAAATTCTTCGTCAGTACCATCAAATAAGAAACGAATAGTACGTCCTCTAGAAGTTGTATTATCTACTACTTCAGCCACTAACAAATCATCATCACCGAAATATAATTTATTACCAACACGGATTTTACGAGCTGGATCAACCAATACATCCCATAAACGTAATTCCTTGTTTAATTCACGCAACAAGAAAACTTCGATTGTAGCACCAGTTTTCTCTTTGTTTCCATACATACGAGCAGGGAATACCTTCGTGTTATTCAAAATCATTACGTCCTTATCATCAAAGTAATCTAGGACATCTTTGAAAATTTTATGTTCAATTTTACCAGTGTCCTTGTGAAGTACCATTAAACGTGCTTCATCGCGTTGTTCAGAAGGTTCGTTAGCTAATAGAGATTCAGGTAAGTTGAATTTAAATTGTGATAATTTCATGTGTATCAGTTTTATGTTTTATTCGCCTACTTACAGGGCAGGCTAAAAGCATACAAAGGTATGAATTTTAATATAAAATATTCTATCCACTCCAAATATATGATGATAAAATGAGATTTGAACGTTTTGAGAATATGAAGTGTTTTTAGATATAGAAATAAAAAAATGAAAATTAATTAAAAGATTATGAAAAATAATTGTAATTTAAAATGCATTAAACAATCAGACTAAACTAATTACTATTTAAATCATGAGTGATACAAAGAAAGAAGGGATAGCTTCTGACCTTATTACTGAGGAGACCTTAGAAAATATTCAACACGTAAATAATCCTGTGTTGGATTTACCAACAATCGAAAAAACGTATTTGCAAGATGTTAAAAGCTTTGCTAAAGAGGGGAATAACTTTATTTTTTCAGATGGTAAAGCAAGAGTAGAAATCAAAATTGTATCGGATGATATTATCCGAGTGAGATTAGCACCAATAGGTGTTTTCTTGGATGACTTTTCGTATGCTGTGATCGAACAAGAACATGAACCGCATGCTTTTGAAGTTTCTGAAGACGACAAAAATTATCATGTAATCACAAATAATGTTACATGTACTATAAGTAAGAAAGATTTTTTGGTGTCTTTTTCAGATGCTAAAGGAAAACTAATGAATTCGGATTATTCTCCAATGCACTGGGAGGAAAATCAAGACTTTGGTGGATATTATGTTTACGCTACGAAGAAAGCTTTTGATGATGAAGTGTTCTTTGGTTGTGGAGATAAAGCATCGCATCTAAATCTAAGAGGTAGACGTATTATTAATTGGAACTCGGATACGTACTCTTATGCATTCAATCAAGAACCTTTATATAAAACAATTCCATTTTATTTGGGTGTGACAGGTGGAGACGCTTATGGCATCTTCTTTGACAATACTTTTAAAACCTATTTTGATTTCGCAGCAGAACATAATGATCAAACTAGTTTTTGGTCCGAAGGTGGGGAGTTACAATATTATTACATCCATGGACCTCAACTGATTGATGTTGTAAAGCGTTATCAAGAATTAACAGGTACGCATTTTTTACCTCCTCTCTGGGCAATAGGATACCATCAATGTAGATGGAGTTATTATCCAGAAGCTAATGTTCGACATGTGGCCGAACAATTCCGTAAAAGAGAAATTCCTTGTGATGCTATCTATTTAGATATTGACTACATGGATGGCTACCGCTGTTTCACTTGGAATAAAAAATACTTTCCAGATCCTAAGCAGATGATTTCGGATTTGGCAGCCAATGGCTTTAAAACAGTGGTAATGATTGACCCAGGTATTAAGGTCGATGAAAATTATTGGGTATTTAAAGAAGGCCAGGAGAACAAATACTTCTGTCGTCGTGGAGATGACTACTTTATGGAGGGATTTGTATGGCCTGGACGTTGTCAATTCCCAGATTATACCAATCCAAAAGTAAGAGAATGGTGGGGTGGATTATATAAAGGACTTGTTGAGGATGGTGTAGCTGGCTTTTGGAACGATATGAATGAGCCTGCAATTTTTGGTAAAGGCACTTTCCCTGACGATGTACGCCATTATTATGAAGGATATCGTGGTTCACACCGCAAAGCACACAATATCTATGGTATGCAAATGGTGCGTGCTACATACGATGGATTGAAGAAATTGTATAAAAATAAACGTCCTTTTACTATTACGCGTGCTGCATATTCAGGTACGCAACGCTATTCTTCCGTATGGACAGGTGATAATATTGCAACTTGGGAACACTTACGAATAGGCACTTTACAATTACAACGTCTTTCCATGTCGGGTTTGTCTTTCTGTGGAACCGATATTGGCGGATTCACGGGTAATCCTGATGGAGAATTATACACCCGTTGGATGCAATTCGGAGTTTTTTCTCCATTTATGCGTGTTCACTCTGCCGGAGATACAGTGGATAGAGAACCTTGGAGTTTTGGTCCAGAATGGGAAGCAATTTGTAAGAAATTTATTGAATTACGTTATAAATTGTTACCTTATATTTATTCTATTTTTTGGCAACAACACAAGTATGGTTTGCCGATTTTGCGACCAGTGGCGATGTTAGAACAAGATGTGTATAAAAATCTATTACGCGAAGAAGAATTTGCATTTGGAGATAAAATTTTGATATCACCAGTATTAAATCCAGGACAAAAAACGAAAGTTGTATACTTGCCGCAGGGCAATTGGTATTACTATTTTAGTAATACGTTATATAATGGTGCCAATGAAATTGAAATAGCAACTCCTCTGGACGAAATGCCCATTTTTGTTAAAGCTGGAACTGTGATGGCGGAATATCCTGTCATGCAATATACAGGAGAAAAGAAAATTGAATCCTTGAAATTATTAATGTATTTCGACGAAGGTGAACATCATAGCTACGGTTACACCGATCACGGCGATACTTTTGCTTACGAACAAAATATTTATTTAGAGAAACATTTTATTCAAAATAGTACCAAGAATAGTGTCAAGCTATTGCAACAACGCGAAGGACTATTTACAGAGAGATATGATGATTATAAAATTTATCCTATAGGATTACCTTTTGTTCCCAAAAAAGTGGTAGTAGACGGAATTACATTAGACTTCCAAACAGATGAGAATGGAGATAAATACATTCTTGTGGACAATGATTTCAAAAAATTAACAATTGAATAATACAATTATGAGTAAAGCTATTGAAGTATTTTCTTTATTCACTGATTTTGATATCAGTTTATTTAGAAGTGGAAAGCATTTTCGTCTGTATGAAAAATTTGGTTCCCAAACTGTATTTTTAGATGGACGTCAGGGGGTATACTTCGCTGTATGGGCTCCCAATGCGAAAAAAATATCAGTGATAGGTAACTTCAATGGTTGGAATCCTTATAGCCATGAACTGTATGTCCGTTGGGATGAAAGTGGTATTTGGGAAGGCGTTATCTTCAATATCGGTATTGGTGAAGTATACAAATATCGTATTGAAACGTATTCTGGGGAAATATTGGAAAAAGCTGATCCATTTTCCCTAACTATGGAGATTCCACCTAAAACCGCTTCTGTAGTTTCTACAACATGGCATCAGTGGCAGGATGATAAATGGATGAGAGATCGACACGAACGAAATCGTTTAGATCGTCCTATGTCTGTGTACGAATTACATATTGGGTCTTGGATACGAGACCCATATAACCCTGATCGATTATTATCTTATCGTGAGATAGCTGAAAAATTGGTTCCGTATGTAAAATCACTAGGGTTTACGCATGTCGAATTTATGCCTATTATGGAGCATCCTTATTATCCATCTTGGGGATATCAAATAACGGGGTATTTTGCAGCTTCTTCTCGCTATGGTACACCACAAGAGTTGATGTATTTAATCGAGCAGTTGCATAAGAATGAAATTGGTGTAATCTTAGATTGGGTGCCTTCTCATTTTCCAGGTGATGCACACGGTCTTTATCGATTTGATGGATCGGCTTTATATGAGCATGAAGATATTCGAAAAGGATTTCACCCCGATTGGAAATCGTACATCTTTAATTATGGACGAAATGAAGTGCGTTCTTTCTTAATCAGTAATGCGATATTTTGGTTGGATCGTTATCATATCGATGGTTTACGTGTAGATGCTGTAGCTTCCATGTTGTATTTAGATTATTCTAGAAATGAGGGAGAATGGATTCCAAATGAATTTGGAGGTCGAGAAAATTTAGAAGCGGTATATTTCTTGAAAGAATTCAATGAAGCAGTTTATTCAAATTATCCCGATGTACAGACTATTGCCGAAGAGTCTACATCCTGGCCAGGCGTTAGTAAGCCGACTTACGATGGTGGATTAGGCTTTGGAATGAAATGGATGATGGGCTGGATGCATGATACATTAAATTATTTCAAAGAAGATCCTATTCATCGTAAATATCATCATAGTCAATTGACATTTTCATCTGTGTATGCTTACCATGAACATTTTATGTTGCCCTTGTCCCATGATGAAGTAGTGTATGGTAAGCAGTCTTTAGTGAATAAAATGTCTGGCGATGAATGGCAAAAATTTGCTAACCTGCGTGCTTTGTATTTATTCATGTATACTTTTTCGGGAACAAAATTGATATTCATGGGAGGAGAGTTCGGTCAAACCTCGGAATGGAATGTTAATCAATCATTAGATTGGCACTTAATGGTGTTTCCTCCACATAAAGGTTTATTCGAATTTTTGAAAAAACTAAATGCTACTTATAAAGAGCAGCCTGCATTATACGAAAAAGCTTTTAGCCCAGAGGGATTCGAGTGGTTAGAGTTAAACGATGCTGATAATAGTGTTTTGGCCTATGTCCGTAAAGGTCATGATAGACACAATGACCTGGTCGTTGTATTAAATCTAACCCCTGTAGTGCGCGAAGGATACCGTATTGGCGTGCCTTCCAAAGGCAATTGGGAGGTTATTTTTAATTCTGACGAGCTTGAATATTTTGGCTCTGGGGTGAATATCGGTAATATAAAATCAGATGCAATTCATTGGATGAATCAAGATAATTCAGTGAGTTTGAAATTGCCTCCTTTAGGAGGGGTGATATTAAAATTAACAACCTAATAAATTACAACCTAAACAAAAAATACTGTATGAATGTCATTCATTTAAGTGTGGAGTGTTATCCAGTGGCTAAAGTTGGAGGATTAGCAGATGTGGTTGGCGCTTTACCAAAATATCAACGTAAGCTTGGGATTGACGCAAGTGTAGTCATGCCATGGTATAATAAACCGTATATACAATCTCACGATTTTGAAGTGGTTGCTGAAGGAGGATTTTATCAAGGGTCACAATATTTAAATTATACCATCTACCATCACGAAGAAACGAATTTGGGTTTCCCCTTATATTTAATTAAGATACCTGGGTATTTAGATCGTTCTGAAGTGTATGGTTATGCGGATGATAGTGAGCAGTGGTTAGCATTCCAGCATGCTTTTTTACATTGGATTTTGACAAATAATATACGTCCTGATGTTATAAATTGTCATGATCATCATGTTGGATTAATTCCTTTTTTGCTCAAAAATGGAAATGACTTTAAGGAGTTATCATCTATTAAAACATTATTTACCATTCACAATGGCCAATACCAAGGCTGGATGAATTGGAGCAAAGGTATATTATTACCTGGTTTCGATACATGGAAGTGGGGTTTATTAGATTGGAGTGGCTCTATAAATCCTTTATCTTCTGCTGTTCGTTGTTGCGATGCTTATTCCACCGTTTCAGAAGGATATTTAGGGGAACTTGTTCACGAAGCGAAAGGTTTGGAAAGTTTATTTGTCGAGCAAGCTTATAAATCTCATGGAATCGTAAATGGTATTGACCCCGAAATTTGGAATCCTTCGAAAGATCCGTTAATTAACAGTAAATACAACGCACGAACGGTCAAGAGTGGTAAACGAAAAAATAAAGAAGCTTTTTGTGCAAATAATGGCATATCGAGTGATGGTCTTTTATTAACCTACATAGGAAGGTTTGCGCACGAAAAAGGAGCTGATATTTTAGCGTCGGTGTTGGATAATTTCTATTCGAATAATGAAAATAAATTAACTATATTTATATTGGGTTCAGGGGATTCGAGTATACAACAAGATATTGAGAATGTATTTACAAAATACGCGCCCAAAATCGCTGTATATTTTGGATACAATGAAGCTTTAGCACATGAAGCTTACGCGGCATCAGATGTAATCCTAATGCCATCCCGTGTAGAACCTTGCGGCCTTAACCAGCTTTATGCACTTAAATATGGAACTATTCCTGTTGTACGAGGCGTCGGAGGATTAAAAGATACAGTCCTAGACGTGAGTCAAGAGGATGGTTATGGATTTGTTTTTAACGACTTCACTATTGAAAGTATAGTCGATGCTATTCAAAGAGCATTAGCTTATTATTCAAAAGAAAAAGATTGGTCGGTTATTACAAGGAAAGCAATGTCGTTGGATTTTTCGTGGGAAAAATCAGCGCAAAAATATATAGATTTATATAACCATCTACTCAAATAATTATGTCACACAAAGTTGTATCCATTGTACTAGGAGGAGGTCGAGGAACTCGGCTTTATCCGTTGACCGACCAGCGCTCCAAACCAGCAGTTCCAATAGCAGGAAAATATAGATTGGTCGATATTCCTATTTCAAATTGTCTTAATTCAGGTTATAACAAGATTTTTGTTCTAACGCAGTATAATTCAGCGTCACTGAATAAGCATATCAAGAATACATACAATTTTAGTGTGTTCAGTAAAGGTTTTGTTGATATTTTGGCTGCTGAACAGACCAACGAGGGGGATAGATGGTTTGAAGGAACAGCTGATGCGGTACGACGTACTCAAAAGAATTTAATCAATGTTGATTATGATTATGTACTGATTCTCTCCGGAGACCAATTGTATCAAATGGATTATGCAGCCATGGTAGATTTTCACGTAAAGAATGGTGGGGAAATCACTATTGGTACAATACCTGTTACTGGCAAAGAGGCTACAGGATTTGGTATCCTAAAATCTAGTGAGAATGGGGATGTAACAGCATTTATTGAAAAACCCTCTTCAGATTTATTACCAGATTGGACCTCCGAAGTTTCTGAAAATTTAGCGCATCAAGGTCGCAATTATCTTGCTTCTATGGGGATTTATGTGTTTTCGAAGGGGGTGTTGACGAGATTATTGGCTGAAAATCCAGGGATGGATTTTGGTAAGGAAATTATTCCAGAAGCGATAGGCAAAAGTAAGGTCTTAAGTTTTCCATTTGACAGCTATTGGACAGATATTGGTACTATAGCCTCATTCTTTGAAGCGAATATAAGTTTGACTGATAATATTCCTTTATTTAATCTATTTGGCGAACCAGTTTTTACACGCCCACGGATGTTGCCACCATCGAAGGTGTCTGGATCGACTCTTAATAATGCTATACTTGCTGATGGGTGTATTATCATGAGTGATAAAGTGGAGCAATCTGTAATAGGTGTGCGTTCTCGTATAGGTAGAGGAACAGTAATTAAACGTACTTATATGATGGGATCTGATTATTATGAAGATTTAAGCGAAGTTGTAAATATGACTTATTCTCAACAACCACCTCCAATTGGAGTAGGCGAGCGTTGTTATATTGAAAACGCTATTCTTGATAAAAATTGTAGGATAGGTAATGATGTGCGAATCGTAGGAGGTACGCATTTAGCTGATGAAGATTCTGAACATTACACTATCTGTGATGGAATCGTGGTAGTCAAAAAGAACGCTATAATTCCAAACGGAACCGTTATTGGACATTAAAAAGAAAGGCTTCAAAAATTTTTGAAGCCTTTCTTAGTATTATAGGATTTTTATTATGCTAATTTAGCTAATGCATCTTTCATTCTTCTTAGAGCTTCTATCAAATTCTCATCTGAAGCAGCATAAGATAAACGAATGTAATTATTGTTACCAAAAGAATCACCACCTACAGTTGCGATGTGACCATAGTTTAATAGATACAACGCTAAGTCTGATGAATCTTTGATCACATTTCCTTCAGGATCTTTTTTGCCAAAGAAAGAGCTAATTTCTGGGAAGAAATAGAAAGCACCTTCTGGCAAGTTAGTTTTCACGCCAGGAATTTCATTTAATAATCCATAGACTAACTGACGACGACGCGCGAAAGCTTCTTTCATTTCATTTACAGAGTCCAAACCTTGCTCATAGGCTACGATACCTGCACGTTGTGCAATAGAACATGTACCAGAAGTAGTTTGACCTTGCAATTTATCATTAGCTGCTGCAATCTCTTTATTTGCAGCGATATAACCTAATCTCCAGCCAGTCATTGCAAAAGCTTTAGAGAATCCGTTAATAATGATTACACGGTCTTTTACGCTTTCGAATTGAGCGATTGATTCATGTTTGTCAATGAAGTTAATGTGCTCGTAAATCTCATCAGAAATGATGAAAATATTTGGATGTTTTTCAAAAACTTCCACTAAAGCAGCTAACTCTTCTTTGCTGTATACTGAACCTGTAGGGTTACAAGGTGAAGAGAACATGAATACTTTAGACTTAGGTGTGATAGCAGCTTCTAGTTGCGCTGGTGTAATTTTGAAGTTGCTTTCGATATCGGTATCAATAAATACCGATTTACCTTCTGCTAAGTTTACCATTTCTGAGTAAGATACCCAGTAAGGTGTTGGGATGATTACCTCATCACCTGGATTTACTAATGTAAGAATTACGTTAGATAAAGATTGTTTTGCTCCTGTAGATACAACTATTTGAGAAATATCATAATCAAGACCGTTTTCATTTTTTAATTTGTTAACGATTGCTTGACGCAAATCTGGGTATCCAGGAACTGGAGAATATCTTGTGAAATTATCGTCTAATGCTTTCTTTGCAGCTTCCTTGACGTGTGTAGGTGTGTTGAAATCTGGTTCACCCACGCTAAGGCTGATTATGTTAATACCTTTTGCTGCTAACTCGCGACCCAATTTGGTCATTTTCAATGTAGCCGATTCTGAAAGGCTATTGATTCTATCTGATAAATATGATGCTGTACTCATAGTGGTACAAATATAATTATATAAAAACATTTTGCTGTTAGTTTTGAGATTATTTTAACAAAATGCACGGTGGGATACAAAATTGATATTTTGAGCTTTAAAAATACGTTTCTGGCAGGAATATATAGTGTCTCACAGCTGTCCTAAACAAATTTAGGTTGTAAAAAAATCTGCCTTCTTCTATTAATTAGGAAAGCTTTTCGTGAAAAATCAAATTATATCCTCGCTATTTTCTTTAGAAGAGGTGTCTACTGTTTTTTTGTGTAACTCGAAAAAATATTTTGTTCTAATAAATTATTTTCTGAAACAAAAAATGTATATTTATTCATATGATTAGCTAGTTATAATTTACTACACTTCAAAAGCTTTCATAAATTAACCTTATTCCGTCTTGTCGGATTGTATTAAACTTTAAGATTATGAAAACAGTAAAACATATTCTTCAATCAAAATCACCCGTAATTTATTCTGTTACTAGAAATACTTCTGTCCTCGATGCCCTCCAGATTATGATGGAGAAAAATATCAGTGCTCTGTTGGTGATAGAGGGGGGGAAACTTCTTGGGATTTTTACAGAAAGAGACTATGCCAGAAAAGTTGTTTTACATGGAAAATCATCTAAAAATACGGCTATAGGTGAAATCATGACCGCTGATCCTCATACTATCAGTACATCTGATTCCATAGAAAGTTGTATGGTTTTAATGACGGACAATCATTTTAGACACTTGCCCGTAGTGGAGTCTAATCAAGTTATTGCTATGCTATCTATAGGGGATTTGGTCAAATTCATCATTGAAGATCAAAAGCAAACTATAGATCATCTGCAAAGTTATATCCACAGTTAGAATTGGATTCACTCTGTCATTGTGTTTTCTTGTGCTAATACGTATATTTGGTTTATATGAAAATAGACCTCTTTATCGTATATCTATTGCTAAGTATTTTAGTTGCGTATTTTTTTCCTCAGTTGGCAATTTATGAAGGTGGTGCATTTTTAGATGCTATAACTTCCATTGGTGTTTCGCTCATTTTCTTTTTCTATGGTCTTAAGCTAAGTTTTGACCAGATAAAATCAGGTCTGAAGAATTGGAAACTTCATGTTGTTGTGCATCTAGCAACATTTGTCATCTTTCCTTTGGTGGTGTTAGTGTTTCGACCTTTTGTCGGTACGCTCATTTCGGAAAATACTTGGATAGGTTTCTTCTTTTTGGCAGCTCTTCCTTCTACAGTTTCATCTTCGGTGGTGATGGTATCACTCGCGAAGGGGAATATTCCTGCTGCTATTTTCAATTCCAGTATTTCGGGGTTGATAGGTGTTTTAATTACACCATTGTGGATGAGTTTATTTTTAGATTTTACCACCGAAAATGTTTTGGTTGATGTTTATGGTGGACTTATTCTTGAAATTATTCTCCCTGTGATTTTGGGATTACTTCTTCAAAAATATTGGGGACATTGGGCTTCAAAACATAGTAAAAAGTTATCCAATTTTGATAAATCTATTATTCTTCTTATTGTCTACAGTAGCTTTGCCCATTCTTTTGAAAATGGTATTTTTTCTACTTTAGGTGCTATCTTTTTGGTTGAATTATTTGTTGCAGTTATTCTTCTTTTTGTTTTAGTTTATAGTATTTTATATTTCTTGAGTAAATATATACTTCAATTTTCTCTTGAAGATCAAATTACCGCCTTATTTTGTGGTTCCAAAAAATCTTTAACACATGGAAGTGTGTTTGGCAAGTTTATTTTTATGAACAATCCGTATACAGGTTTTTTCTTCTTGCCCTTAATGATTTACCATGCTTTTCAAATTTTCATCATTACTTTTATTGCGCAACGTTATCATAATTGTTCTAAATGATTATCACTTTATTTAATGATATTTTAAATTATCATTGATTTTAATGATATTTGTTAATATCACTTTTTATAGTGATATTTAAATGTATTGTAAATGAAAGATTATGGGAAAAATATATGCTATACTAACAGGAGATATCGTAGGGTCAAGGAGAGCAGACATACAGAGATGGTTACCAGTTTTAGAAGAAGGTCTAAAGCATTATTCAAATAATTTTGATATTTTTAGAGGAGACAGCTTTCAAGTGTCGGTTCCAATAGATCGGTGTATAGAAGCTGTTTTTCTGATTAAATCGAATATATGTACGGTAGAACCTTTGGATGTGCGAATAGGATTAGGAATAGGAGAAATCAGTTATTGGGATGAGCACATCAAAAATTCTTCGGGAGAAGCCTTGATAAATTCTGGAGAGGCATTTGATACACTCGATAAAAATCTAATTTATGTCCGATCACCTTGGGCTGACTGGGATGAACCAACAAATATCATGTTACAATTGGCTACAGAATTGGCAAAAAGATGGACTGTAAATATGGCTCAAACGGTTTCGGCTCAAATTAAGAATCCACAAGTCAATCAAAATGAGTTAGCACGATTGTTGAATAGAAAATATCAAAGTCAAGTCAGTACCGAGTTAGGAAATGCGAATTGGCAAAAGATAAAAATGACGATAGATTATTGCACGAAAGAATTAATTAAAAGATGTTAGTCGTATTCTTAAAATTGCTATTAGCCCAAATTCTTGGAGACTTTGTTTTGCAGACGAAAACATTAGTACAACGACGAAAAGAGAATGTAGGCTATTTGTTTTTACATGTATTAATCCATGCTATTGTTCTAGTTATATTCTTCTATCCTGAGCTTCAATTATACTGGATTTCTATTGCCTTTATTACATTTTCACATCTAGCTATAGACAGCTTAAAAATTTGGTTAGAGGGAAAATATCCTGCAAAGCCTTTATTTTTCTTCTGTATTGATCAAATTCTACATTTAGCCGTTTTGGGCACTGTTGCTTTCTATAATTTTGGCTTTCCGCCGTTAAGTTATGAACTATTATTTTCAATCGATACTTTATTATACCTAATTGCTTTTTTATTAGTAGCTGTAGTGAGCCCTATATTTTTACGTTTATTTTTTTCCAAATGGGACAAAGAATTTGAATTTCAAAATAAACGTAAAGAAAGCCTAATGCATGCTGGGCTTTTGATAGGGATTATGGAACGTCTGATTATCGTATTATTTATTCAGGTGGGATTTTTGTCTGGAATTGGATTTCTATTGGCCGCCAAATCAATTTTCAGATTTGGTGATTTAGCTAATGCAAAAGATACTAAATTTACAGAGTATATCTTAGTGGGGACATTAGCGAGCTTTATCATTGCTATTGGAATAGGATATGCCTTGCGTTTAGCTTTAAAATATACCTAACATACTAATCTATAAAATGAAAAACTTACTAATGTCATGCCTAACTGTTGCATGGAGTACTTCAATGTTATTTGCTCAAGATTTAAAGAATGAAGTTCAAAAAATAGCAGATCAATATAAAGCGGTCGGGGTAGCTTATGTTGTGGTCAAAGATGGACGAATTATTGGAAAAAATGCTATCGGAAAAAGTTCGTTGGAAAATAATACTCCGTTGGATGTAGATCGTAATATTTTTAGAATAGCCTCTATCTCAAAGTCATTTACTTCCACAGCGTTAATGCAGCTGGTAGAAAAGAAAAAAATCTCTTTGGATGATGATTTTGGAGATTTGGTGGGTTTTGTGGTGCGCAACCCTAAATATCCAGAAACCAAAATAACTTTACGTATGGTGTTATCACACACATCAAGTATAAACGATGTAAATGGCTATTTTGATTTGGATGTGATTAATCCTTCCAAAAATTCGAATTGGCAAAAGAGTTATAATGATTACGCACCGGGAACGAAATATGAGTATTGTAATCTAAACTTTAATATGGCTGGAGCGGTCTTAGAACGTCTCACAAACATTCGTTTTGATACCTATATTCGCCAACAAATCCTCAATCCATTGGGATTATACGGAGGGTATTGTATCGATTCTTTGGACAATACACGTTTTGCCTCCCTATATGGTTACGATAGTAAAAATGATAAATTCATTCACGAACCCCTGGCATACAATCCTCGAAGCGAAGAAGTGCGAAATCATGTCTTAGGAGAGACTACTCCAATATTTTCACCAACAGGCGGGATGAAAATTTCAGCTGTCGATTTAGCGAAATATATGATAATGCATATGAATTACGGTAAATCAGGAAAAGTGAAAATATTAGGTAAAAAGTATTCGAAATTGATGCAAACTAAGATTTCGGAAGATTCAGGCTATGGTTTAGCATTATTGGAAACCACTAAGTTGATTCCTGGGCAGCATATGGTAGGGCATACAGGATCGGCGTACGGTTTGTACAGTTCTATGTTTTTTAATACTAAAGAGAAGTTTGGAATAGTGGTGATTACGAACGGGTGTGTTTTAGAATATGAAAATGGGGAAGTAGCCTTGCCTGCTAAAATCACCAATTTACTATATGAAAAGCTAATAAAGTAACAGCGTATTAGAAATTAGGTTCCCAAAAATTGGCTTGTTTTTTGTATTTTATATCGATATAATTATAAAGGAGAATAAATTATGGGTAAAATTTTGGGAACTTTTGTGCTTACGATAATACTGTTTACCACAGTAAATGCTCAGACTTTGAATCTATATGATGTGCGTAAAGATTTTAACAAAGGTGTGAAAGATGTGGATCTTTGTAAAAAATATCTCCAAACTTTGCAAGCTAAAGCCAAAACTCCTTTAGAAAAAGGCTACGAAGCAGCATTTCATATGTTTATGGCAAAACATACTTCCAATCCATTTAAGAAAATGGGATATTTTAAGGATGGTAAGAAAATGTTGGAAAGCCAAATCAAAACCGAACCTAATAATATAGAATTACGATTTATTCGCTTGTGTATTCAGTACCATATACCAGATTTTTTAGGGTATAAATCTAATATTGAGGAAGATAAAAGTTTCTTGGTATCTAACCTTTATAAACTAGAAGATGATAAGACCAAAGATATCATTTATAATTACCTCAAAGGGGCTAACATGTATAAACAATCTGAGTTAGCTTTGCTAGCTCGATAACTTTCAAAACTTTCTTTCATTCCTGTTGTTTATATACTAGTTATATCCACTAAATTATTTCAACTTATGGCAACAGTAAAAGAGAAAAAAGCTTCGGCATCTACAGCTAAGTCCGCAGCTACAACGAAAACACGTGATACAGCTTCAAAAGAGAATAAATCAGAATCTGGAAAGATTGCAGCAAAAAAAGATGCAGCGAAAGATTTGCAAGATTTATTCGAAGATGGTTTAAAAGATATTTATTGGGCTGAAAAAGCATTGAAAAAAGAACTTCCAAAAATGGAGAAAAATGCAACTTCTCCGGATTTAAAAGCTGCTATTGCTAGCCATTTGATCGAAACGGAAGAACATATTAAGCGATTGGAAGCTGCTTTTAAATCTATTGGTAAAAAAGCAGAAGCTGAAAAATGCGATGCAATGGATGGATTATTGGAAGAGGGGAAGGGTATCATAAAGGAAACCGAAATTGGTGCAGTTCGTGATGCTGGAATTATCGCAGCCGCTCAGAAAGTAGAACATTATGAAATTGCGACTTATGGGACTTTAGCAGCTTTTGCAAAAGTATTAGGTCATAAAGAAGCTTTGAAATTGTTATTAGCAACTTTGAAGGAAGAGAAACAATGTGACAAAACTTTAACAGGCTTGGCAGACACCAATCTAAATTCAAAAGCCGAATAAAGAAACTGTTCCAATACAATAGATATATTCTTAAATGCAAAAAGCGAAGCCCAGGCTTCGCTTTTTTATCGCGGTTTCTCCAAAGACGTTGATAGAAACTATTTAAAACA
This sequence comes from Sphingobacterium sp. SGL-16, assembly GCF_011043515.1. Taxonomy (NCBI): domain Bacteria; kingdom Pseudomonadati; phylum Bacteroidota; class Sphingobacteriia; order Sphingobacteriales; family Sphingobacteriaceae; genus Sphingobacterium; species Sphingobacterium sp. SGL-16. The sequence continues at coordinate 61,445 of NZ_JAAKGQ010000017.1, forward strand.
TTAATTAAAAATCAACTTTGATTCGCGCCCGAATTCCCCAATCTGAAACATTTGGTTGATTCAGGTAATTCAAACGCTTCACGTAATCTACGCGTAATACTTTGAATATATTTCCTAAGCCAACACTAGCTTCCATATACGGTTTGTCGCCAAATGTAAATGAAGAAATTTCATTATCTATATTTCTTTGCCAAGCAAATAAATCACGGTTATATGTTGGGTTATTTTGATCTCTCAAACCACCGTACAAACCTTTGAAACTAAATACTTCACGCAGTTGTAGTTTCTTAATTAAAGGTAGCTTGTTTAAAATAAAGCCATTCATGTAATATTGTACATTAATCGAAGCGTGATGATCAGAAATGAATTCCATAAAGTTCATCAAATTGTACGATTGCAATTGATAAGCGTATGTTTGATTTGCTCGGTGCAATGTTAATAGCGGATAAGGAATATTATCTCCTAGAATATAGGTTCCATCCAAATTCACATCAGCATATCCAAATTGTGATAAATACACTCGCTTGAATACACCTGCGGTGAAATTATGGTAATTATATTCTCCGTCAAGCACGCCTTTAATTCCAGCTGTATAATTGAAAGTGAAAATCGGATATTCATTGTAAATAGGAGTTCGGTACAATTTACCTTGATAATATTGTTCTTTTGGAGCCCATCTAAATCCAATATTCGCTTCTGTCGTATTTACTTCGTTAATAATGGTAGGATCTCCCATTTCTGGAATAATCTGATAGCGAATTACACCCGCAGGAGTTTGTTTCCATTTGGTCAAGCCAGCATTAATGGAAAAGTGATTTTCAAATTCTGCTTTGTATTCTATTTTGTATGTATCATTGTACAAATAGCTTTTGTTTTCACCACGTTTGAAAGACAATAACACATTATCTTCTTGAATAAATTCTAAATTTTGTCCGGGGATTTTAGTGTCGTGCTGATAGGATGCACGAATGTAGTGTTGCGGAAATTTATAAACTGACTTATTGTTTATCGAGTATGTTCCACTGACGAAATATTTCCATTTTTTATCTTCAAAACCATAAGCCGCATATGCTTCCGAGAAGAAACGAGTGCTTAACTGTTCTGTTGTACGACCTCCAATACGCAAACGAAGTCCTTCTACCGGATTGTAGCTGTAAAAAGTATTAACTGGACCAATTTCTACTGGACCTGCTTGCTTATATCCCGAAAGAATCAAAGCTGCCACATCCATAAATCTACGAAACGATGGCATCGTTTGTAGTGAGTCAATATTTTGATAAATTGCTTTCTCTTGGTTGGTCAAAGGTGCTTGACGTAATCCAGCCCAATATTGTCTTTGATTTGTTGCTGGAGCTTTTTCTATAATCTTTTCTACCTCAGCGCCTGCATATAAAGAATCGGGTCTATGCATTCCATTGACATAATCCTTATAATACACGACACGATTTCCTTGTACACCTTTACCTTTTCCTGTCAAAGCAAAATCAATTCCCAATGCACTCCGACTTAAAAAATATTTGTTAATATTATCTTTTTCAAAAGTAAGTTCAATATTTAAATCACGGACAAAATTAAGGTTGATATCCTCGCTAACTTTCATTTTAGTGCCTTGAACAGCATATTGGCCATCCAAAGTAACGTAGAGTTTTCCTTGAAATAAGAAATCGCCCTTACTTCGTGGAAAGAAACTTAGCTCTACGAGATAAGATTTTGAGGTTTTAATCGTATCCGTGATGTAATACCGGTAGAATGTAGGGGCACTATTAGCAATTGGACTTAAAAATTGGTTGGTCAACAACGTAATGTTATTATCGTAGATGTCCACTTTATCATACAGCTTGTTGAAATAATTCGCTAAACCTTCGTTGTCCACAAATTTAGGATCAAATTCAGCCTTTTGCTCTGCGATTATATATTGTTTTGTTTTCTTAGGATCGTTTCTGTAATAAACTTTAGACACTTTTTCTTCCATGTAAGCAGGAAGAACATATGTTGATGTACTGTCTGATTGTTTTTGAAATAAGAATTGATAGTTTTTGAATGCTTTTTTATTAACGAATTTTTCAGAAAGGTTACTTAATCCCAAAGAGATTTTTTCATATTGTTCGAACTCCACAAAATCTTGCCCCGTTAATCTGTTTTGGTCGCGATGATCAATTACTTGACGGATTAATTCAACAGCAGGATTATTTTTATTGGAATATTTTAATCTAGGCTTTTTGATTATAACTTCAGCAATTTCATTTTCTGCAGCTAAAGCAATAGAAAAATAAGTCTTACCTAAAGATAAATCCAAATCTTGAGATGGATAACCTACGTAACTCACGCGTACCTTTACATTCTTATTGGGAAGGGAAAATTCAAAATTACCCAGTTCGTCTGTTTTTGTAGCTTGCGTACTTCCAACAATCGCTATTGTAGCAAATTCTATTGGCTCTTTTGTTTCCTTATCTATAACATTTCCCTTAATTTTAAAGGATTGCGCCATCGAAACTAAGCTAAAGAATAAGCTGAAAAATAATAAAATACTCCTATTCAAATAATATTTCATGTTAATTGCAGGTCTAAACTTTTGACTTTTTATATTTTTTGTTCAAAAATTCTAATGCAAATTAACTACTTATTTCTTTTACTTATATCTGCAAATAATCACTTTGACTTTGGTGTGATATAAATTGAAGTACAATACAATTTTATTACAAAACTACTATATGTCGACGATCTGTTTTTCAACTTCTCATATATCTTAAAAAGAATATTGTGCTATGGTGGAGATACTAAAATAGTTAGAATTATACTATAGAAAAACAGCCTCTAATTGTAGAAGAGGGTAAAATTGGGGTAAAGTACCATTTGGCGTCACACTAATGCTATCTTTATTATTATATTTAAATTAAATAACTTAATAATAATGAAAATGTTTCTCTTGCTAATATTGCTCCAAATTGGATTTGTTTGCACTGTATTTTCTCAGTCTTTCAGAGATACGGTATCTGCACACACATATGTTCCTTATGGGATTGTTAAATTAGATTCTGTAATAAAAAATGGTATTATGTATAGGTATCATACAAATGCTACTGGAAGATATTATATAAGTAGTGATGATAAAAATTTTACGACATCAAATATGAAAATAGGTAGTAAATTTCATAAAATTAAAAATTTAGGACGCTTAAAAAATTATATAGGGTGGGGTTATTATTTGGAATTACCTGCTGGTTGGAATGCTTATCTATGTATGGATAAATCAGAAATTGATAGCTCTAAAGTATTATTCTTTTTTTCAATGGAAAAAGAAATTTTTGAAAGTATTTTAGAAAAATAGATATGTAAGGAGTACCATTAGCTAAGTGTCAATGGTACTCTTTTTTACGTAATTACTTCGGTAACTTCGGATTTTTAAAAAAGTCCTTGAATAATGTAGTGTTCTGTTGTACCAACCATTCGTAGATTTTTGCGCCATGTGATAATCTTTTGACGCCTAATTCTGTAAGTCTCTCTACCGAAGGAAGGTTTTCTGTTAAAAATACATTGAGTGGTAAGGAAGTCTGCTTTAACAAACTTTCAATATCATCAACAGATTCTATCAGCGGAACAAAAAGTCCATCCGCACCGGCGTTTGTATATATTTTAGCTCTATTAATAGCTTCTTCCAAAGGCGATTTGTGTTTGGTAGTGTAGGAGTCAGTACGTGCGTTTATAAAGATTTCTTTCGTTTCTGCTTTGATGGCTTGGATTTTTTGTTGGAGCAATTCCGCATCCCCCAATATGCGTTTACCATTTTTCACTTGTCCATCTTCTAAATTTATTCCAACAACTCCTAGATCTGCCAACCTTTTGACGTTTTGTGCTACTTTGTCTGGATTATCTGAGTACCCAGATTCAAAATCAACAGATACTGGAATATCTACAGCTTTAACTATTCTCTCTACTATAAAAAGCAGCTCGTCAACAGTGATTTGTTCTCCATCCTCGTAACCCATTGCATTTGCAATGGCATGACTCGAACTTCCTAAAGCCTTAAAGCCAGCTTCCTGCGCAATCTTCGCCGAGTTGGCATCCCATACATTGCCTAGAATAAGCAAATCGGGTTGTGTGTGTAGTTTTTTGAAATTAGTATACATCATTCTATATCTTTGAAAATATAACATTCGACAGTTGTAAAATGTTTTCTATACATTTTTAACGTCAATTTTTTTAAAATTTATATTTTTATGGCTAAACTAAATAAACATAAATGGCTTCAGGAATTTTCGCAGTATTAGATGATATCGCTGCGCTCATGGACGACGTTGCAGTCGCAAGTAAAATAGCAACCCGTAAAACCGCAGGTATATTGGGAGATGACCTGGCTGTAAATGCGGAAAAAGCTACAGGCTTTCTATCATCAAGAGAAATTCCGGTGCTTTGGGCAATCACAAAAGGTTCTTTTGTAAATAAATTAATTATCATTCCTTTAGTATTCTTATTACAGATTTTTCTGCCCATAGCTATTAAGATTGTTCTAATTATTGGTGGTTTGTATTTAGCTTATGAAGGCGTCGAGAAAATCGTTGAATTTCTTTTTCATCGTAAAAAGAAAGGGGAAGAAGTCATAGAGGAGATCAAAGAAGACGGGGAAGCTAATGAAAAAGCAAAAATAAAATCAGCCATCACTACAGATTTTATACTTTCTGTAGAGATTGTAATTATAGCTTTGGCTACGGTTTTGGATCGTTCATTATCTGTTCAAATTATTACGGTAAGCGCCGTAGCATTTTTAGCCACTGTGGGAGTTTATGGGATTGTAGCTTTAATTGTTCGTATGGATGATGCTGGCTTTAAGTTGATTAGAAAATCAAGAAATGAAGGTTTTGTCGCGGCATTGGGAAAAGGATTGGTTATTTCTTTACCTGTAGTTATAAAAATATTATCTGTTGTAGGTACTATTGCTTTATTAATGGTATCAGGGGGAATATTCGTTCATAATATTGATTTTTTTCATCACCTATTACCTACATGGAATAATACGTTGAAAGAAAGCTTAATAGGCTTTGGGATGGGATTAATTGTTGTTATTGTAATCACATTAATCAAAAAAGTAGTATATGCGATAAAAAAATAAATCAACTAAACTATAAACAATTATGAGAAGTAACTTAGTATTAATTGTCTTATTTACTACTATTCATCTGGGCTATTCGCAGTCAAAATCGACTTTAGAATTGCCCATAGGGCAAGATGAATATTGGTGGGGAGGAGTGGTAGCGCAAGGCTCTAGTATGCCTTTTTTACATCCAGCTAGAGAATATGATTTAGCAAGGGAAAATTCAAATAATCAGGTAGTTCCTCTGTTTGTTTCCAACAAAGGGCGTTTTATTTGGAGTGATAAACCTATAAAATTCGCTGTTATGGGGGAGAAAATCGTAATTAATTCAGATTATGAAGAATTAAAAATTCAGCAATCTGGGAATACTTTAAAATCTGCTTACTTAGTGGCGTGTACAAAGTATTTTCCTGCATCTGGAGTTCTTCCAGCAGAAGAATTTTTTACCAAACCACAGTACAATACATGGATTGAGTTGATGTATAACCAAAATCAAGATGATATCCTAAAATATGCGCAAGTTATTGTGGACAACAAGTTTCCGACAGGTGTTTTGATGATTGATGACAATTGGCAACGCTATTATGGAAATTTTGATTTTAGGTCCGAAAAATTTCCCGATCCAAAAGGTATGATTCAAAAACTTCATTCTCAAGGTTTCAAAGTGATGTTGTGGATATGTCCTTTTTTAAGTCCTGATAGTCCGGAGTATCGTGAATTAGCCCAGAAAGGTTATTTAATAAAGAGGAAAGGCAAGGATGAGCCTGCGATCCTAAATTGGTGGAATGGTCAGTCTGCATGTTATGATTTGACAAATCCTGCTGCTTTTAATCATTTCGTTTCTATATTGAAAAAAATGCAAGCAGATTATGGAATCGACGGATTCAAATTTGATGCTGGTGATAATGCTTTTTATGAGGAGAACTTGCTTGATAGTTATGATAAGAATGCCCTATCGGTAGATCATACATTAGCATGGGCTAGATTGGGATTAGAGTTTCCATTTAATGAATATAGAGCAGGATGGAAAATGGGTGGACAGCCGCTTATTCAGCGTTTGGGCGATAAAACGTATTTTTGGAATTCGGTACGCATCTTAATTCCTGATATGATAGCCGCTGGATTGTTGGGTTATGCATACACTTGCCCTGATATGATTGGTGGAGGAGAGTTTACGACATTTTTGAACAAAAAAGCAGAGGATTTCGACCAATCTTTAATTGTACGTTCAGCACAGGTACATGCGTTGATGCCCATGATGCAATATTCTGTAGCTCCTTGGCGTATTCTGAACAAAGAAAATCTAGAAATCGTTCGTCAATGTGCTGTATTGCATGAAAAATTTGGTAGCTATATTCTAGATGTTGCCAAGCAATCTTCTAAAACTGGCGAGCCTATTTTAAGACATTTGGAATACGAATTTCCAGGACAAGGTTTCGCAACGGTGTCAGACCAATTTATGCTAGGAGAGAAATATTTAGTAGCTCCAGTTGTGGATAATAAATTAGAAAGAGAGGTCAAATTACCTAAAGGATTCAAATGGAAAGATGATCTTGGCAAAATTTACAAAGGTGGTAAAACCTATAAATTGGATGTACCAATATCTAGATTACTATATTTTGAAAAAAAAATAGTTTAATTTAATAAATCATTACGGGCTTACTAGGTAAGCCCGTTTTTTTATAGTATGGATTTATACTTTATTTGTTCTCTATTAATTTTATATCTCTTGTGATATCTCTTTCAATTGCAATATCAATTTTAAAAATTATACTTAAGATAACACCTGCTACCAGAGTTACTGGAAATACAATAGCTAGAATGATGACCAATAAAAGTGGAAGATTGACAATGTTGTTTCCAGATTTGGAAGTTGCTACAAATCTCGAATTGTTGATATTAGAGAATAAAAATTTAATCATATTATTAATGCTACTTCCGTTGATTGTAAATATTCTTTTCGTTGCCATAATGTTCTTTATTTTAAATGTTATTTGTTCAAATTTTATATTCAAAGATACAGCGGAAAGAGAAGCGATAGGATAGTGGATAGGTGGAAGAGCATGAAAACTCGGTAAAAGAGGAGGGAATTCGGTGAAAATAAAATCGTCATTCCGAATAAATAAGTAAAGTTTGATAATCTAAAATTTAGATTTCTCACTACACTCCGTTTCGTTCGAAATGACGATGTTAAGTGCGTCATCTCATTTTAGAAATGACAACTATGTGAGTAATTATTTCTTTAACGCTTTTTCGTAACGGGCTGAAACTTCATCCCAATTAATAACATTCCAAATAGAAGTTAAGTAGTCTGCACGTTTGTTTTGGTAACGTAAATAGTAAGCGTGTTCCCACACATCAACTCCTAAAATAGGCGTTCCTTTTTCTTCAACTACGTCCATCAATGGATTATCTTGATTTGGAGTTGATGAAACAAATAATTTACCTGCTTTGTCAACAGATAACCATGACCATCCAGAACCGAAACGAGTGGCACCCGCTGCATTGATTTTTTCTTTCAACGCATCTAAAGAACCAAAAGTATCATTAATCGCTTTCTCTAATTTTGCAGATGGTTTTGTTCCTACATTTGGAGTCAGGATAGACCAAAACAATTCGTGATTGTAATGACCACCTCCATTATTACGAACTGCTGCAGATTGTTTCGAAATAGAACCCAAGATCGATTCAATACTTTCTTTTTCTGTCGCTGTACCCGCAATAGCTTTATTTAAGTTAGCTGTATAAGCTGCTGCATGTTTGATATAGTGAATTTCCATTGTTTGTGCATCAATAGCACCTTCCAAAGCGTTGTACGCATACGGAAGTGGCGTTTGTTTGAATTGCGCAAAAGTAGCCTGTGAAGCAAATATCGCTGTAGCCAAAAAAGCTGATTTTAGTATATTCATAGTATTTGTTTTTGTTTTAAAGATAAGCTTTGTTGATATTCAATACAAATCGACTTGGTTTTATAACAGTATTTTAACAAATTAGAACGCTAGTGATAACCCGTACGAAACTTGTTGGAGTGGATTCTTCAGGAGATTGAAACTTGAGGATTCAGTTTTTGAAACATCAAATTTATTTGATGAATATGATATTAGATCATTAAGTCTGACTTCAATACCTAGACACTTATATAAATTGTATCTTGCTCCTATATTTATGCTTGAAAAAGTTCCTTTAGATGAAATATCATTAAAAGTATAGTCACTTTTATGCTTTATTGTAGTATAACTCGTATTAAGCTCAGAAAATAGTTGAAATTTTGTTATATCTATTAGATTGTACTGTATAAAACCACCAAATTGATTGCCTGTTAGTTTTGAGTATAAATTGCCATCGTTTTCGGTCTTATCATTTGATATTGCATATGAAAATCCTATTCCCCATTTATTATTGAGTTTATACATTATTCTTGGACTGATTTGAAAATAGCTGTTGGAATACTGTTGAGTTTCAGTGTCGCTTTTACTATTATTAAATCTGAATGATGATGAAATAATGAACTTACTTTCTTGAGCATAAGAAATTGAGTAAGCAAACAAAGTGATTAGAAATATTATAAAAGTTTTCATATTATTAGAATTGGTAGTTGAATGAAAGGTATGCATTTGAAAATGTAGACTGCAAAATAGATGTATAAGATTGCTTCGCATCACTTAAATCATAATATAGCCTGCCATGTGTTACTACAGATGGTATATTTAACTGAGCTGCAAGTCCATGAAAAAGTTTATAAGAAGCCCCAAGTCCTAAATCAACTTCATATATATCTATCTTAGTTGTTCCTTTTGATTCATAATAGGAGGATGTGTATGTCGGCTCATATCCCATAGTTGCACCTCTTGATTCATATGTATTTTTACTTTTTATGAAAGCAGGTTTGAGTTGGATAAAGGCGTTAAATTTTGAAGATTTTTTCTTTACGTACAATCTAGAAAAAATCCCAAAACTATTTAATGAAAGTGATTGATCATAAGACTCAGTTTTTGAGGCGTCTTCCATTCGTTCATCTGAAATTCTAATTCTATTCTCATTTGAGTGGGCGTATTCAACACCTAAGCTTAAATGATTATTAAGATAGAAACCAAATATTGGAGCAATTCTGGTGTTTTGCATCTCTTCCTCACTTGAAATTCTTACATTTTCTGATTTATTAGTTTTTGATCGCTGGTGTTTTCCTCCAAGTTCAATAAAATAATTTGAACTTTGCGCATGTGATAGTGCTGGAAATAGAATCAGCGCTATTCCAATAAGTTTTTTTACAGTAAAGGTTTTTGTCATATAGAATTGGTTAAATTTATTGTAAATCAGTTTAAAGATAGGGCATTATTGAATATCTAGTGTATTCATATCGATAATCTAACATTATTTAACAAAATCAAAAAAACCTCACCAAATTTGGAGGACAT
>NZ_JAAKGQ010000018.1:0-67924 GCF_011043515.1 Sphingobacterium sp. SGL-16
ATTCCTTCAGATTCCCACTCGCGAAGGACACCCTTGCGTTAAGTTAACGCTTCCCACTATCAAGGCACGTTCGGGACTTACACCCTAGAGTTCACGCCCATGCCGGGCGCACATAAAAAATTAAGAGCTCCAAATTGGAGCTCTTAATTTTTATAATAATCCTAAAATGTCTTTATTAAATTGGGCGTCAGTACCTGTCGATGCAAAATCATCAAAGGCTTTATCTGTAACTCGGATAATGTGATCCTGAATAAATTTAGAACCTTCTGTCGCACCATCTATTTGATTTTTGATACAACATTCCCACTCCATTACAGCCCATCCATCATAACCATATTGTGTTAATTTACTAAAAATGGTTTTAAAATCTACTTGACCATCACCTGGAGAACGGTAACGTCCTGCACGATTCAACCAAGATTGGTAGCCTCCAAAAGTTCCTTGTCGTCCCGTAGGTTTAAATTCAGAATCTTTTACATGGAATGCTTTTATACGCTCATGATAAAAATCTATATATTGGATATAATCCAACTGCTGCAAAACAAAGTGTGATGGATCGTACAATAAACAAGCTCTTGGGTGATTATTTACCTTTTCCAAAAACATTTCATAAGTCACTCCATCAAACAAATCTTCACCTGGATGTATTTCATAACACACATCCACCCCTGCTTCATCAAAAGCATTCAAAATCGGCGTCCAGCGACGTGCTAACTCCGTGAAAGCTTCATCGACCAAACCATCTGGACGCTGAGGCCATGGATGAAAGTATTGCCACAATAAAGATCCACTAAAAGTTGCATGCGCAGTTAATCCTAAATTTTGAGAGGCTTTAGCAGCATAAATTAACTGCTGAGTAGCCCATTCCGTACGTGCTTTCGGATTATTTCGATATTGTTCAGGAGCAAAAGAATCAAATAATTTATCATATGCAGGATGAACCGCAACCAACTGACCTTGTAAGTGCGTTGATAGCTCAGTGATCTCCAAACCTAATTCTTGCAATTTCCCTTTGTATTCGTCTGCATACGTTTTGCTCTCTGCTACTTTTTGCAAATCAAAATATTTTGGGTCGTTAGTAGGAATTTGCAGTCCTTTAAAATTTAATGATTTAGCCCATTTGGCAATATTTTCTATGGAATTGAAAGGTTCTTCTTCGGAAACGAATTGCGCGATAAAAATACCTGGGCCTTTTATTGTTTTCATAATTCTCAGTTTAATCTTATTTAATATAGTACTTCTAAGAAATTAAAAATAAGGCAAAATTTGTTGGTATAAAAATTGTTTAAACCGAGAATGGTAAAATTCTATTTTTTTTACCATCTATTCTATCACTTGGGCACACTAAAAAATATTAGTGTGCTTTTTTATTTTTCTCTTCAATCCACAGCGACATGTATTTTGTAGCGTTGACCTGCTGTTGTAGTAGAATTTCTCCGAAAAAATTCTTCTTGCGCAGTTTATCAAGATTATTCACATAATCTTTTACTAGCGCTAGCATATGAGCAGTATAGGAATTATCTGCTACTGTTTCATTAAAGAGTTCAAAGCCCATTTGCTGTTTAGCAGACCATATCGCTTCATCGGAATAAAGCAGAACCGCTTTTTCTATAAAAACTTCTTTATCATCCTCTATAAAACCATTCCAATATTCTACAGTCATTGACTCCGCTCCTATCGATGTAGTGATTGAGGGCGTACCTGCTGCCATTGCATCCACAAATTTGCCTTTTGCTCCGGCACCAAAAGGAATAGGAGCCATCAAAACTCTATATGTACTTAATGTGTTACGGGCATCTTCTGCCCTTCCTTTGATATAAAATCGTTCTTTAGGATTGTTTAATTGCAATACTTTTTCAGAAGCATAAGCACCATAAATGTGTAATTCTGCAGTAGGACATTTTTTGCGAAGAATGGGCCATATCTCTTTCTTTAAAACCTCTACTGTTCTGAAGTTTGGTTCATGTATAAAGTTACCTATGAACATAAAATTAAGTCGCTCATCATAGGTAGGTAATTGATTTATATGTTCTTCCGTCAATATTTCTTCTTGAAAAGGTAAATAAAAAAGCTTTTCCAAAGGGATATTAAATTGAGAACTCAATAAATCCATTTCGGTTTGGGAAATAATAACAGAAAGATCCGAACGTAGTATAGAAGCTAACTCTCTTTTTGCAGTTTGAGAATAATAATCAATAGACGTTTTTTTCTTATAGGCATCCTGTCTGGCTAACCGAACAAAATGCAAATCTTCAGTGTCCAAAATCCGTAAAGCATTTGGACAATTTTCAGCCACTCGCCATCCATATTGCTCTTCCACCATGAAGCGATCGAAGACCACAATTTCAGGTAATAAATTTTTTACAAATTCATCAAAAGACGAATCATTCAAAAATATACTGTTTTCTTGCACACCAAATTCTCCCAAGTCAGCACTGTATATTGACTTAGAAGCAGCGGAAACAAAGAAAACTTGTCCCAACGTGCTAAAACATTTTATCAAGTGCAAAATCCGCCATCCGGCTGCTGAAGAACTTGGCTCTGGCCATACCAATCCTATGAATAAAATTTTCAAAATCCCGCGTCTAGTTTATATTTTTTTTTCTATATCTTTAATCTATATCTACAAAAGTATAACATTTATAAACCGAAAGTAATGCCTACTTTTCAAATTAAAGAAGAATCTACAGTTTATGATGCCATCGTTGTTGGGTCTGGTGCTGGAGGAGGAATGGCGGGGTACATTTTAGCCAATGCTGGCCTTAAAGTTTTAATGCTAGAAGCCGGTCCATTTTTTGATCCTGCAAAAGATGCTTTACAACTACGCTGGCCTTGGGAATCACCAAGACGAGGTGCGAGCACGACAAGACCCTTTGGTGATTTTGATGCGGCCTTTGGTGGTTGGCAAATTGAAGGTGAACCCTATAGTGTCGAGAAAGGAACCGAATTCGAATGGTTCAGAGCACGTATGCTGGGGGGAAGAACGAACCACTGGGGAAGGATTTCTTTACGTATGGGTCCCGATGATTTCAAACCTAAAGATGCTATTACAGACGAATGGCCAATCACTTATGACGAAGTAAAACCTTTTTACGATCGTGTGGACCGGATGATTGGTATATATGGTACAGTTGAAAATTTACATAACGAACCTGATGGGATTTTTTTAAAACCACCTAAGCCACGCCTTAATGAACATTATATTATGCGTGGAGCAAAAAAATCAGGCGTAACTATCATTCCAGGACGTGGATCTGTATTAACCGAAGCGCTTCCAGGAAATAAAGATCGTGGAACTTGCTTTTACTGTGGTCAATGTGGTCGTTCCTGCAAAGTCTATGGGGATTTTTCATCTTCATCTTGTTTGGTCATTCCGGCTATGAAAACAGGCAACCTCACGGTCATCGACAATGCAATGGTACGTGAAGTATTGAGCAATGAAGAAGGTTTAGCGACTGGCGTATCTTATGTCAACACGAAAGACATGAAAGAATATGCTGTCAAAGGTAAAACAATTATTCTAGGCGCTTCAGCCTGTGAAAGTGCACGATTAATGTTAAACTCTAAATCTAAATCACATCCTGGAGGTATTGGAAACTCCTCTGGATTGGTAGGAAAATACTTGCACGATTCCACTGGTGCTTCTATAAGCGGCTTCTTACCACAATTAATGGATCGTAAGCGATACAATGAGGATGGCGTGGGCTCTGTTCACATCTATTCTCCATGGTGGTTAGGTGACAAAAAATTAGATTTTGCGAGAGGATATCACATTGAATACGGAGGCGGTATGCATATGCCTTCTTATGGAACTTTTCATGGTATTCAAAACTACAACCACCTGGCTCCTCGCACAGATGGATTACCTCAAGAAGCTGGAGGTTACGGTGCGGCACTAAAAAAAGATTATTATAGATTCTATGGTTCTCGCGTAGGTATGGCGGGGCGAGGCACTGCTATAGCACGCAAAGAGAATTATTGTGAAATAGACCCTAATAGAGTAGACAAATTTGGTATCCCTGTATTAAAATTCAACTATAAATGGTCTAATGAAGAAATAAAACAAGCCAAACACATGATTGATACATTCCAAGAGATCATGCATAATATGGGGGCAGTTATCACTTCCAATATTCCTGGCGAAGAACAATTGTATGGATTAGAGGCTCCAGGAAAAATTATTCATGAAGGTGGTACTACCAGAATGGGAAATGACCCCAAAACTTCAGTTTTGAATAAATGGGGTCAAGCGCATGATTGTAAAAATCTTTATGTGGTAGATGCAGGGCCTTTTGTACAGCAAGGAGATAAAAACTTGACTTGGACTATACTTGCATTATCTATGCGTACAGCAGAATATATTCTTCAAGAGAAAAATAAATTAAATAGCTAAATCATGAACAGAAGAGATTCCCTAAAAGCATTAGGATTAATAGCCGCTGGTTCTGCAGCTATTTTGACCACTGATTCCTGCGACTCTCCTTCAAAAAATGCAACAGCAACGACTGAAGGAGATAGATTACCAGGGATTCAGGATTATGAGTATGAACGTACTCAAAAACTTTTAAGTGAGAAATATTTCGATGAACACGAAATGGCAACTATAGCCGTTTTAGCGGATTTAATCCTGCCAAAAGACGAGAATTCTCCTTCGGCAACGGAGGTTGGCGTTCCTGACTTTATAGAATTTATTGTTAAAGATATACCAAGCCATCAATTACCTATGCGTGGTGGATTAAAATGGTTGGATATCTATGCGCAAAAGAAGTTTGGTAATACTTTCATAGAATTAAAAGTGGAAAATCAGACTTCTATCTTGGATGAAATAGCTTATCCGTCTAAAGCAAAACCCGAAGTTTCACAAGGTGTAAGCTTTTTTAACCTGATGCGTGATTTAACGTCTTCAGGATATTTCACTACCAAAGAAGGAATTGCTTACCTAGGTTATGTTGGTAATAGACCTGGCGTATGGAATGGTGTTCCTGAGGAGGTGTTAAAAGCCCACGGTTTTGATGAGGTATAAAGAATTGTATTGTAATAAGATTTTGTAATTTTGCAATTCACAAACTTTATATAGCATATGTTAGGTTTAAAATTGCTGACTGATCCGCGTTGGGCTAATATTGCAGAATCCAATTTAGAAGAAATTCTTACGGATCACGCATGGTGCGAACAAAAAGCCGCGTCTAATGCGATAACACTTATCACGCAAAATCCTGAATTGGAAGATTTAGTACATGAATTGACAGCTATTGCCATAGAAGAAATGGAACATTTCAAAATGGTAATAGAAATAATCAAACAAAGAGGATACACTTTAGGCCGTGAACGAAAAGATGATTATGTAGGTCAGCTAATGAAATTTTCGAAGAAAGATGGTTCACGCAATCAAGCTTTCATAGACAGATTACTCTTTGCTGCTATGATCGAAGCGCGTAGTTGCGAACGCTTCAGAGTTTTAAGCAAAAACATAAAAGATGAAGAATTAGCAAAATTCTATTATGATCTTATGGTTTCTGAAGCGAACCACTACACGACATTTTTAAATTTTGCAAGAAAATATACCGTTGATGTGGACGTAGATAAGCGTTGGCAAGAATGGTTAGATTTCGAAGGACAATTAATACAGTCCTACGGAACGAAGGAATATATACATGGTTGATTTTTTAAGTTGGCACCAATTATTTTGGTGCCTTTTTTATATTAATTTATTAATATAGATTAAGAATATCCCTCCCATTATAGCTTATTTTTGTTTCAATAAGAAAGGAGAACTAATATGTTAGAATTAGGTGTTGGAATGTTTGGCGATTTACAAATCGATTCAATCACAGGAAAAATCCAACCTGCCCAACAAAGATTGCAAGAAATCATCGAAGAAGTAAAGCTAATGGATGAAGTTGGCTTGGATTTCTTTGGAATGGGCGAACATCATCGTGAAGATTATGCTGTAGCCTCTCCTGAAATTATTTTAGCGGCGGCTGCTTCTGTGACTAAAAATATAAAACTAGGTTCTGCTGTATCAGTTATTAGCTCTACAGATCCAGTTAAATTATATAAAGACTTTGCTACAGTTGACTTAATTTCTGGTGGCAGAGCAGAAATAATGGCAGGAAGAGGTTCTTTTATTGAGTCATTCCCTGTTTTTGGATATGATTTGAAAGATTATAGTGAGCTTTTTGAAGAAAAATTAGATCTATTGCTAAAGCTAAGATCGAATCCTACTATTAATTGGACGGGTAAATTTAGAAAATCATTGATCAATCAAGATATCTTTCCTCGAGCCACTGAAAATGGACTACCTATTTGGATAGCGGTTGGAGGAACTACTTCCTCTGTTATTCGAGCAGGAAGATTAGGTTTGCCGGTTATGTTTGCCATTATTGGAGGTGCTTGGGAGCAATTCCAGCCTTTATTTGAAATGTACAAACAAGCATACGAAGATAATGGTCATGATATGAATAAATTCCAAGTAGGCGTTCATATGCATTCTTTCTTTGGAGAGGATAGCAAATCCATTGCAGATAGCTACTATCCTATTTATTCTGCACAAATGAATAGAATTGGAGGTTCGAGAGGGTGGCCTCCTTACCAACGGTCACAATATGATTTTGGTCGCTCATCTTTAGGTCATTTGATAGTAAGTGATGCAAATCAAGCAATAGATAAGATTTTGGCTATACAAGAAAAATTGGGTTTAACACGATTCTCCGCACACATGGATGTAGGAAGCCCGGATCATAGAGATATGATGAAATCTATCGAAATTTTCGGAACGAAAATAGCTCCAAAAGTTAGAGAAGCAACACAATAAGAAAGCTTATAATACTAAAAGCTACCATCTTCAAATGGTAGCTTTTTTTGTGGAAAGAATATTATCTAGATTATGCAACAGTTCTTATTTTAAATTCTATCAATTCTTTCACAGTAATTAGAAGCTTCTTTACTAGCTAAATAAATATTATGAAAATAAAATACTAGTTCTTAACTTTGAGACAATTACTATGATTACTCAGTTCACATCAGGCGTAAGTATTTCAGTAGAATGCGAGTATCAACCCGAATACTCTAACCCTGAAAATATGCACTATATGTTTGCATACAGGATTACTATTGAAAACACCTCACAATACACTATTCAATTAATGAATAGACATTGGGATATTTTCGATTCCATGGGTGAAAGGAATGAAGTAGATGGTGAAGGTGTAGTAGGCAAACAACCAATTCTAGAACCTGGCGAAATCCATCAATATGTATCAGGGTGTAATCTTAAAAGTGAAATAGGTTATATGCAAGGATTCTACACTATGAGAAGGACTGCAGACAACCATTTATTCGAAGTAAATATTCCTCGTTTTAATCTTATTGCCTCTTTCAAATTAAATTAACACTAATTTGTCATAAACAAAGATCATATTATAGTTTTTTAACATACAAAAACGAATTAATACGTATTTTTGTATCTGCATTATTATGCCTGATACTAAGTACATAGCAATGGTTTTGGGGGCTTCTGGTTTGATTGGATCAGAGACGGTGAATTTATTATTAAATAATAATAATTATAAGACCGTATATGCTATTTCGAGAAAGGGAATAGCTATTGACCATCCCAAATTAAATCAAATTCTAGCGGATTCGGACAGCATAGCTACTAAAATAGCCGATCTTCAAATTGATCATTTCTTCAGTTGTATTGGTACTACAGCAAACAAAACTCCAGACAAAAAAGAGTATTATGCTATAGATTTAGAATATCCTATGCGAGTAGCGAATATCTTACATCACAATGGTTGTGAGATAATGTGTCTTGTAAGTAGCATAGGAGCGAATTCTTCATCCAATAATTTTTATTTAAAACTAAAGGGAGATACGGAAGAAGCCATTCAAACTATAGGTTTTAAATCTTTACATATTTTTAGACCTTCACTCCTATTGGGTGAAAGAAAAGAATTCAGACTATTGGAAAGTATTTCACAAATAATCTATCCTATTTTTAATTGGATTCTTGTAGGTAAATTGAAAGATTACCGCAGTATACATGCAAAAGATATAGCTTCCGCGATGATCAATGTTTCATTAACGGCTCAAAACGGTACACATATATACCAAACACAACTTATAAAAGAACTAGCGTGAGTATTATTAGCACAGAACAATTAGGACATTCATTTAACGATCGTTGGCTTTTTAAAGACCTGCATTTTGGTTTGCAAAAAGGCGATAGAGTAGCTTTAGTAGGTATAAATGGTACCGGAAAATCCACTTTACTTAAAATATTAGCGGAAGTTTTTCCTCCGCAAACTGGTAAAGTAGTAAAAGAAAAAGGTCTACGCATTGGGTACTTGTCTCAAGAACCTAATTTCACAGGACTCACTACTATCAACGATTTTATTTATTCATCAGATAACGAACAACAGCAGCTTATCAAGGAATATGAAGCATTATTGGAAGCAGACGACATTGATTCTAATAAGCTTGCTCTGATATCAGATAAACTTACAGCATTAGACGCTTGGGAATACGAGCATAATATCAAGACTATTTTAAATAGATTGCAGATTTCAAATTTTGATCAAAACATCAATAGCCTTTCTGGTGGTCAGAAAAAAAGGCTTTCATTAGCCAAGCTATTAATAGATGAACCTGATGTTTATATATTAGATGAGCCAACTAACCATTTGGATATTGAAACGATAGAATGGTTAGAAAAACTATTGACAATAGGTCAAAAAACGGTATTGATAGTATCTCACGATAGATATTTTTTGGATAATGTATGTACGCAGATTAGGGAATTAGACAAAGGAGAGTTATATACATACAATGGAAATTATGGATATTTTCTAGAGAAAAAAGCAGAACGCGAATACAATGATGTATTAGCAGCGGAAAAAGCAAGAAACCTTTTACGTAAGGAATTGGAATGGATGCGGAGACAACCTCAAGCAAGAGGCACTAAATCCAAAGCTAGAATTGACTCTTTTTACGATTTAGAAGAAAAGTCAAAAGGTCCTCGTGCTCAAGATAAGGTACAATTAAGTGTAAAAGTATCACGCCAAGGTTCCAAGATTCTTGAATTAGATAACGTTTCTAAATCTTTTGGCAACAAATCTATTATAGAAAACTTTTCTTATGTATTCAAAAAAGGAGATAAAATAGGTTTATCTGGAAGAAATGGATCGGGTAAAAGTACATTCTTAAATCTAATTACAAATGAAATAACTCCCGATAAAGGTACTATTGCCATCGGAGAAACAACAAAATATGGCTATTATAAACAAGGTGGTCTTCACTTTAAAGAAGATGAACGTGTAATTGATGTTGTCAAGAATGTAGCTGACTATATACAAATGGCAAATGGTGATACACTAACTGCATCCCAATTGCTTACTTTATTTTTATTTCCACCAGAAAAGCAACATGGATTTGTTAATAAACTTAGCGGTGGAGAAAAGAAGAGATTACAGTTAATGCGGGTTCTTATGTCTAATCCCAATTTCCTAATTTTGGATGAGCCATCAAATGATTTGGATATTGATACATTAAATGTATTAGAGGATTTCCTACTCTCCTATTCCGGTGTATTAATTTTAGTTTCTCACGATAGATATTTAATAGACAAATTAACGGAGCAACTTTTTATTTTTGGTGGAACAGGAACTGTAACATTATACAATGGTAATTATGCTGATTTCAAATTCGAACAAGAATTAAAAATTAAAGAAGAAAAATTAGCAGAAAAAAAAGCTAAAGAAGAAAAAGTAGTTGTTACATTAGAAATACCAAAAAAGAAATTAAGCTATAAAGAACAAAGAGAATATGAACAACTCGAAAATGAAATTGAAGAAATTGAAGAGTTGATAAAAACAAAAACTATTAAATTAAATGCTACTACTGATCATATTGCTTTAACTGATTTATCAAAAGAAATAGAAAACTTACAAAAGAAGCTAGATCAAAAGTCTGAACGTTGGTTAGAATTAGCTGAATTTATATAAACGTTTCACGTGAAACATCAAGTAAAAACCAGGGTTCCACGTGAAACAAAGAAAAAGAATATGTTTAATAAATATAATGTAATTGTTGTAGGTGCTGGGCATGCGGGCTGTGAAGCTGCTGCTGCTGCTGCAAATTTAGGATCATCTACTCTTCTTATTACAATGAACATGGGCGTAATTGCGCAAATGAGTTGTAATCCAGCTGTTGGTGGTGTGGCCAAAGGTCAAATTGTAAGAGAGATTGATGCAATGGGGGGATATACTGGAATTATTGCAGACAAATCTACCATCCAGTTTAGAATGCTTAATAAATCAAAAGGTCCTGCCATGTGGAGTCCTCGTACTCAAAATGACAGAATGCGTTTTGCTGAAGAATGGAGACTACAATTAGAAGCGCTACCAAATTTGGACATTTGGCAAGATACAGTAAAGGAAATAATAGTTGAAGGTAATACAGCAAAAGGTGTTGTAACATCATTAGGAATAAGAATAGAAGCTGACGCTGTAGTTTTAACAAATGGAACTTTTTTAAACGGTATAATTCATATTGGAGAAAAGAAATTCGGGGGCGGTCGTACTGGTGAAAAATCAGCAACAGGTTTGACTGAACAATTAGTCTCATTAGGATTTGAAGCCGGCCGTATGAAAACCGGTACCCCACCACGCATTGATGGACGAAGCTTAAATTACTCCGTTATGGAAGAACAATGGGGCGATGAAGAGAGAGGAAGATTTTCTTATACGGATGTAGAATTGCCTACAGAACAAAGATGTTGTTGGATTACTTATACAAATAATAAAGTCCATGAGATTTTAAAAACTGGTTTTGAGAAATCTCCTATGTTCACCGGACGTATTAAAGGTTTAGGTCCTCGTTATTGTCCGTCAATTGAAGATAAAATAAACAGATTTGCTGAAAGAGATAGACATCAAATTTTTGTAGAACCCGAAGGATTTAAAACAGTCGAGATTTATGTCAATGGTTTCTCTACATCTCTTCCCGAAGATGTACAACAAAAAGCTCTACGATTAATTCCTGGCTTTGAAAATGCAAAAATGTATAGACCTGGATATGCTATCGAATATGATTACTTCCCTCCTATGCAACTGGATTTGACATTAGAAACTCAGCGTGTAAAAAATCTATTTTTTGCAGGTCAAATAAACGGAACTACAGGTTATGAAGAAGCAGCAGCACAAGGATTTGTGGCTGGTGTTAATGCTCATCAAAAAACTAGAGATTTACATGAGCTTATTTTAAAACGTTCTGAATCTTATATCGGTGTTTTGATTGATGACTTAGTAACTAAAGGTACGGAAGAACCTTACCGTATGTTTACTTCACGTGCTGAACATAGATTGTTACTTCGTCAAGATAATGCTGATATTCGTCTTACACCTTTAGCACATAAACTGGGATTAGTATCCGATGAAAGATTAGATAAGGTAAATAAAAAAGTAAAAGATTCAGAAGATTTAGTTCAATATATGAAAGATAACTCTGTTGAACCTAATACGATGAATCCTATATTATCTGAAGTAGGCTCAAGTGAATTGACACAAAAGTCAAGATTATATGCTGTGTTAAGTAGACCACATATCAACATTCAACATTTAGCCAAAGCTGACGAAGCATTCAAAGATACCTTGGACCAATTCGATCAAGAAACTATTGAACAAGCGGAGATAAAAGTGAAGTACGATAGCTATTTCGAAAAAGAAATGGAAATAGTGAATAAAATGAAAAAAATGGAAGATAAGGAAATCAATCCTGATTTTGACTACCGTTCATTAACTTCACTTTCAATCGAAGCAAGAGAAAAACTATTAAAAGTAAAACCACGTACATTAGGTCAAGCATCTAGAATATCAGGGGTATCACCTTCTGATATTAGTGTTCTAATGGTACATATGAATTAAAATCATAAATTAGCGATATAAGAGACGTATTTCTATGAACATAAGCGTAATATTTCAATATTTTAAGAACAACAAATTCAGTTTAATAAACAATTCTTTTATAATATTAGTTGTCCTTGTATCGCTATCTTTGATGCGTTGTGCAAATATGCAGACCCCTACTGGTGGTCCTAAAGACTCTATTCCACCTAAATTGCTTGCTGAATTACCAGCAAATTTAACGCGAAATTTTAAAGCAAAAATAATCGAGTTACAGTTTGATGAGTATATTAAGCTAAACAACTATCAAAAAGAATTTAGTATATCTCCTGATGTAGAGAAACAACCAGATTATAAAGTCAAAAAGAAAAGTCTAATTATCACTCTTCCTGATTCATTAGAAAATAATACGACATACACCATCAATTTTGGCAAAGGTTTGGTAGATTTCAATGAAGGAAATCCTATTATCAACTACAATTATGTCTTTGCTACGGGACCAGAATTAGATTCTTTGTCTATTTCTGGATCTGTAAAAAATGCATATACTAAAACATTTGATCCTAAAGAAGATTTATCTGTTCGTGTACTATTGATTCCAACTAGACAGGATACTATTTTTGGAAAGAAAAAGGCTAATATATTTACGAGTGTAGATAGTTCAGGTAACTTTATTCTTAAAAACTTAAGAGAAGATACGTATAGAATATACGCTCTCAAAGAAGAAAACAATGATCGTATTTACAATAATCCTGATGAACTTATAGGATTCTTAGCAGATAGTATTGTTTTGAAAGAAGATATAAAGGACATCAAGATAGAATATTCTAAAGGAAAGCCTAAAGATTTTAGAGTAAGTGAAAAACGTATACAAAAAGATAGTCGTATAGCTTTGAAGTTTAATCAACCCTTAGACTCCCCTTCTGTACGCATTATTTTTCCAGAAGATCTCCAAAAAGATGCTTTATACAGCTACGCATCAAGCAATGATTCATTACACATCGTATTACCAAAAGTAGATTTTGATTCCATAAAATTTGAAATTAGTGATAAAAGTAATGTATTAGATACTACGCTTCTTCGTAGAAGCAAGAATGATAAGTATGATAGAGAATTAAAACCTCGCTTGAATATTACCAATAAAGTTGATAAGATTAATCATATTACTATTACATCTGATTTCCCTATTGCCAATATTGATAAAGAAAAGTTAATATTAAAAGAAGATACTATTTCAAGACGCAATTTTCAATTACAAAAAGATACAACAGAAGCTAATCTTTATCATGTTCGATTTAATTGGAAGCCAAAGAAAAATTACGAATTTATTATAGAAGAAAAAGCCATTTCTTCTATTTTCAATGATACTAACAAAGAACTAATAACGACTTTCACTTTAGATGAAACCGAAAACTTCGGTGATATCAAATTCACAATTAATTCATTAGACAGTAATGTAAATTATATTGTCCAACTTATGGATGACAAAATGGACAAGGTTATTGATAGCAAATACATCATCAATTCTAGTGAAATCAGATATAACAAATTCCCTGGAGGAAAATACATTTTACGTATTATAAAAGATTTGAATAATAATAAAAGATGGGATGGCGCAAATGTATTTCAAAAGATTCAAGCGGAACCAATTTGGTATTTGGATAAGCCTATTACAATTAGAGCAAATTGGGAACAATCAGAAACAATTACTCCCAAATTTGATTAATATTATTTTTGATCGGAAAACCAGCTAGAATAAAGCACATAATTGTGCGGAAGTTTTTCTAATAAAGCCATTTGCTCGTCAGTAAGTGGCTTTATTTTTTTTGCAGGTACACCTGCATATAAATAACCTGATTCACATACAGTATTCTCCAATACCACTGCGCCAGCTGCTATAATAACTTTGGATTGAATTTCAGCCTTATCCATCACTATTGCTCCCATCCCTACTAATACATAATCCTGGATAACACATCCATGTACAATAGCATTGTGACCTATATTAACATAATTTCCTATATCAGTACCATATCTTTCAAAAGTACCATGAATAGTTACATTATCTTGAATATTACTAAAGTTTCCTATTTTAATATAATTTACATCGCCACGAATAACTGCATTAAACCAAACAGAACAATGATGACCTATCGTCACATCCCCAACAATTGTACAATTAGGAGCAATAAATGTTTCTTCAGCAATAAAGGGAAAACTTTCTTTTACAGGTAATATAGTAGCCATAAATTATAATATAGTATCTTGAAGAATTTCAGCATGATTTGGAAAATCAGTTGTATAATGCAATCCCCTACTTTCTTTACGATTCATAGCAGATTTTACAACTAAATAAGCTACTTGTATAACATTTCTTAATTCACAAAGTTTGACTGAAAGCTTTGTATTTTTATAAAAAGATTCCGTCTCTTCATGTAGTAAACCTAATCTTCTCATTGCCCTTTCCAAACGAAAATCTGATCGTACAATACCTACATAATCTGACATAAATTTTTGAGTTTCCCGAAGATTATGTGTTACTAAAATATCTTCATTCAATAATTTAGTATTTGAATCATCCCAATTTGGGATATTTTCTTTATAAGAAATTGATTTAATTTTTTGTTCAGCACTTATAAAAATACGATGTGCATACACTGCCGCTTCCAACAACGAATTGGAAGCCAATCGGTTAGCACCATGTAAGCCTGTAGAAGAACATTCTCCACAAGCATACAAATTATTGATACTGCTTGCACCAAATTCATCTACCATTATACCTCCACACAAATAATGCGCAGCTGGTGTAACAGGAATATAATCTTTTGTCATATCCAAGCCAATAGATAAACATTTCTCATAAATATTAGGAAAATGAGATAATAAATCATCTAATGGTCTATGCGTAATATCCAAATAGACATAATCAAGCCCTGATTTCTTCATTTCTGAGTCGATTGCACGAGCTACAATATCTCGCGGAGCCAATGATCCACGTGAATCATATTCTTCCATGAAAGATTCACCATTCGCACGACGTAATATTCCTCCAAAACCACGTACAGCTTCAGAAATCAAAAAAGCAGGATATTCACTCGGATTATATAAAGATGTAGGATGAAATTGAATAAACTCCATATTGCGCACTTTTCCTTTCGCACGATACACCATTGCTATTCCGTCTCCAGTCGCGATCGTAGGATTCGTAGTGCTCGAATAGACATGACCTGCTCCCCCACTCGCCATTAGCGTAATTTTTGAAAGAAACTTCTCCACAATACCTGTATGGGTATTCAAAGCATAAATACCATAACATTCAATATCTGTCGATTTTTTGTCCACATGAACACCTAAATGATGCTGGGTAATTAAATCAACAGCAAAATAATGAGTAAGTATTTCAATATTAGGATGTTGATGAACTTTCTCTAGCAAAGCACGTTCAATCTCATAACCCGTAATATCCTTATAATGCAAAATGCGATGCGCAGAATGTCCACCTTCTTTAGCTAAATCATATTCGCCAGAATCTTCTTTATCGAAAGAAGTACCATAAGCAATCAATTCGGCTATACGATCAGGACCTTCCTTTATTACGTTTTCCACAACCTGTGGATTACATAATCCATCCCCTGCAATTAGTGTATCTTGTATATGGTTTTCGAAGCTATCTGCTTGATCTGTAACAACTGCCACTCCTCCTTGTGCATATTTTGTATTCGATTCATCTTCGTTGGATTTTGTCACTATTAACACTTTACCAACATCCGCAGCCTTCAAAGCGAAACTTAATCCTGCGATCCCTGATCCAACTACCAAAAAATCTACTTTTCTTTCCGACATAACCCTTTTACGTGCTTAAAATTGAAACAAATTAACAAATAATGTGGAAAACGTGTAAACAAAACGTGAATTAAATTTTAAAACTATTTTTTACTCCACAAACACCAAAATTTTCACACATGTTTCACGTGACAACTATGGAAAACTTCATCAAATACTAACAATTATTTAACAACAAGAAATTCACAAAAAAATATGGAAAGTAAAAAACGTGAAAAATCACAACATTGAAAATCAGTACTAAAGGCGATAGTTTCTGTGGATAAATTGTGGATAAATGTAAAATAACTCAAAAATAAAATTTAAAATTCTGCAGTTATCCCCATTTTCCACAGACTAATAAACAATAAGATTCTTTCTTTAAAAAAAGATTATTATTTATTGAAAAAAAGGAATGTGAATTTCGTTTGGATTTCTTTGTTTACTTTTGTGACGTTGATTAGTCAAAGTGATTAACCAAATTACAGAAGAGAGAATGAATAACACTTATCAAAGAGATTTGGAAGCGAAAGGCTTCATTGATCTTCCTGTGGATCCAAGTTTGGATTTAGTGCAGGAAATTCTACGTTTGAAAAAAGAAAAAAATGCTGTAATTCTGGCGCATTATTACCAAGATGCAGAAATTCAGGATTTAGCAGACTATATTGGTGATAGTTTAGGTCTTTCTCAACAAGCCGCGAAGACTGATGCTGACGTAATAGTGTTTGCAGGTGTGCATTTCATGGCAGAAACGGCAAAAATTCTTTCGCCATCAAAAAAAGTTTTGATTCCAGACTTGAAAGCAGGTTGTTCATTATCAGATTCTTGTCCTCCACACCTTTTTGCGAAGTTCAAAGAGCAATATCCTGACCATCTAGTGATTACTTATGTGAATTGTACGGCAGAATTGAAAGCTCTATCGGATATTGTGTGTACATCGAGTAATGCTGTGCAGATTGTAGAGTCACTTCCGGCAGATCAAAAGATAATTTTTGGTCCAGATCGTAATCTCGGAGACTATGTGAAAAAGAAAACGGGACGTGATTTGGTCTTGTGGAACGGTGCATGTATGGTTCACGAGATTTTTTCACGTGAAAAAATTGAAAATTTGCGTGCTGAATATCCTGGAGCGAAGTTTATTGCGCATCCAGAGTGTGAAGATCACATTTTAGCTGAAGCAGATTACATCGGATCTACTTCTGGAATGCTGAAATATACAATTGAAGATGAGGCATCTACATATATTGTAGCAACAGAATCAGGAATTTTGCATCAAATGCAAAAATCTAGTCCGCACAAAACATTTATTCCTGCTCCGCCAAACAATGCTTGTGCATGTAATGACTGTCCACATATGAAATTGAACACTTTAGAGAAATTGTATAACTGTTTGAAATACGATCAGCCAGAAATTACACTTCCTGAGGATGTTATCAATAGAGCTCAAAAGCCTATTGAAAGAATGTTGGAAATTTCAGCACGTTTAGGATTGTAAAAAACTCATGTTTCACGGGAAAAGTCAAATTATCTGTGGGACATGCTATAAAATATTTCAGAAAATGGGGCATTTTGACATTTGCCCTATTTTTAGCTCTATTATCCAAGCGAGATTAATGTGTATCTTTGTTGTGGAAAAAATGTGAATATGTTTGATAATATAGATAAAACAGATATAAACGAATTAGGTGAATTTGGTTTAATCAAACACCTGACGCAAGCAGTAGAATTAACACAAAAATCGACCAATAAAGGAATTGGAGATGACGCTGCAGTAATGGATTTTTCAGGTTATAAAACCTTGATTTCCACAGATTTACTGTTAGAAAATATTCATTTCGATTTGCGTTATGTTCCGCTTAAACACCTGGGATACAAGGCAGTACAAGTTAATTTGTCGGATATCTATGCTATGAATGGTATTGCTTCACAGATCACTTTTTCTATTGGACTTTCATCCAAATTTCCGTTAGAAGCTGTTGAAGAAATCTATGAAGGTGCTTTAATTGCTTGTAAAAAATACGGTGTTGATTTAGTTGGTGGAGATACTTCGGCTTCAGCTCAAGGTTTGGTTATTTCGGTAACAAGTATTGGTTATGCTGAAGAATCAAAAGTTACATACCGTTCTGGTGCCAAAGAAGGTGATTTGTTATGTGTTTCTGGTGATTTGGGAGGAGCTTATGTAGGCTTACAATTATTAGAAAGAGAGAAACAAATTTATTTGGAAAACCCTAATATTCAACCAGATCTAGAAGGTAAAGACTATATTGTAGAGCGTCAATTGAAGCCTGAAGCACGTAAAGATGTAGTGGAATTGTTGAGCTTTTTAAATATTAAGCCTACTTCTATGATTGATGTTTCTGATGGTTTGGCCTCTGAAATATTACATATTTGTGAAGCTTCAAATGTAGGTTGTAAATTATACGAGGATAAAATTCCTTTAGATCCAATGACTTACGAGACTGCTCGTGAATTTGGTTTGGATCCTACAGTTTGTGCATTGAGCGGTGGTGAAGATTACGAATTGTTATTTACTATACCGCAAGCAGACTACGATAAAATCAAAGGGCAGCTGGATATTTCTGTAATTGGTTATATTACAGAGCCTTCTGCTGGTAAAGAAATGATTTCAAAATCTGGTCATGTGCATGAAATTAAAGCACAAGGCTGGAATGCTTTTAAAAAGTAGGCTAGAAATTTAAGATAAGTCAAGGGTCATTGTGAGTAGCGATGACCTTTTTGTATATTTAGGTGTACCAATTTATAAACGCATGTCGACACCTTTGTGGATTCCATCACAGGAGTATACAGAATCATCTAGTTTGTATGCTTTTCAGAAATATATTGAAAGCAAATTTAAGTTGCAATTTCTTAATTATCAGGAATTTCACTTGTGGTCCATAAATCATTTGGAAGATTTTTGGGCGTCTATCTTAGACTATTTCAAGGTTTCATATTCCGGAAATTATAGAAAAATTTTAGATGGGAATACTGCGGAAAATTTTATTGGTGCAAAATGGTTTGAAGGCATAAAGCTTTCTTATGCTGAACATATTTTCAAATCTTATCAGGAAGAAGGAATAGCAGTAAAATTTCAGTCCGAATACGAATATTATCAAGAAGTTACATGGGAAGAATTACAAGAAAGAGTCAGTAAAATTCAACAATATTTACTCGGAAAAAGTATTCAAAAAGGAGACAGAGTTGTTGGCGTTTTGAATAATAGAGTTGAAACAATTGCTATATTTTTAGCTGTCAATTCCTTAGGTGCTATATGGTCATGTTGTTCTCCTGATTTTGGAGATAAAGCTATTATAGAAAGATTCGAACAAATCGAACCAAAAATACTTTTTATCGAAACAGAATATCAATACAATGACAGAAAGTTCTCTAAAAAGGAGACTTTGGATATGTTGGTAAGTAGGTTAATAACTTTGCAACAGGTTGTTAATCTGAATGATAGTGTGTGGAATACGGTATTGGATAAGTATGTGCCAAAAGATATAGAATTCGTTCGTGTAACTTTTTCACATCCTATTTGGATTTTGTATTCTTCAGGTACAACAGGAAAACCAAAGGCTATTACGCATAGTACGGGAGGAAATCTGTTAGAGCATTATAAAGCCTTGGCTTTACATCAAAATGTACAAGCTGGAGAGAATTTCTTGTGGTATTCGACAACAGGATGGATGATGTGGAACTATGCATTGTCATCGTTACTTTGTGGCGCAAGGCTATGCCTTTTTGATGGCATAATTAATCACAAAAACCATCAGACATTTTGGAATTTCATTAAAGAAGCTCAAGTTCATCATTTAGGTGCTGGAGCTGTTTATTTTACTTCGATTCAACATTTAGACATCAAGGATTACGAACCTAAAGTCATTGGTTCCACAGGTTCTCCTCTACCCTATTCAACTTTTGAAGCCTTACAAACTAAATTTCCAGATGTACATATTATTTCCTTGAGTGGTGGTACAGATGTTTGTTCTGCTTTTTTATCTGGAAATTCGATGTTACCTGTATATACAGGGCAATTGCAATGTAAGACTTTAGGAGCCGATATAGTGGCTTATAACGAAGAAGGAATAGGAGTAATGGATGAAGTAGGCGAATTGATTATAAAGCAGCCTATGCCTTCTATGCCTATTTATTTTTGGAATGATGTCCGTAATGAAAAGTACAGAGAAAGTTATTTTGAAAAATTTCCGAATGTTTGGGCACATGGCGATTGGATTAAAATAACTCGTGAAGAAGGAATACTAATTTATGGTCGCTCGGATGCTACTTTGAATCGTGGAGGCGTGCGTATCGGAACAGCCGAAATTTATAATGCTGTAAATGAATTGTGTGAGGTCCAAGATTCTTTAGTGATTACGACAGATGAAAAGGATGGTTCTTCTAAAATGTTGCTATTTGTGCAGTTTGAAGACAATTTGAAATTAAATGATGAAATCGAAACCAAAATAAAATCAAATCTGAGAAAGCAATATAGCCCACGACATGTACCTGATTCTATTTTTCAAGTAAAAGACATTCCTTATACATCGAGTGGTAAGAAGCTAGAAATACCCGTTAAAAAGATTTTTTCAGGAGTTTCTTTAGAAAAAGCTGTTTCCAAAGATATTATGCGTAATCCTGAATGTCTGGAAGAGTATTATGATTTGTATGCTAAATCTTAAAGTTTTCTTGTCCTTCTGAAGAAAGAAGAATCTATATATTGATAACAGATATTTAATATTAAGTCTGTATTACTCCAACATTATATCTTGGAATATCTGGATTGTGATTAGCAGATTCTATACCCATTGAAATTATCTTACGTGTTTCTTTTGGATCAATAACTCCGTCTACCCAAAGACGAGCAGCTGCATAATACGGGCTTAATTGCTCATTGTATTTATCTTCAATCTCTTTCAATAAAGATTGTTTTTCTTCTTCTGATAAACTTACGCCTTTACCTTTCAAAGTAGCTTCTTGTATTTGTAATAGGGTTTTACCAGCAGAAGCACCACTCATTACAGCCATTTGTGCTGTGGGCCAAGCATAGATTAATCGTGGGTCATAAGCTTTACCACACATGGCATAATTACCTGCTCCGTAGCTATTACCTATAATAAATGTAAATTTTGGAACAACCGAATTCGCCATAGCATTCACCATTTTTGCTCCGTCTTTAATAATTCCACCATGTTCCGATCGAGAACCCACCATAAAACCAGTTACATCTTGGAAGAATACCAACGGAATCTTTTGTTGGTTGCAGTTCATAATAAAACGTGCTGCTTTATCCGCCGAATCTGAATAGATAACACCTCCCATCTGCATTTCTTGGGTTCCACCAGGTTTCTTCGCTTTTACAATTTCACGTTGATTAGCTACAATACCTACAGCCCAACCATCTACTCGAGCTAGAGCACAAATCAATGTTTTCCCATAATCCTTTTTATATTCTTCCAGAGTACCTTCATCTACAATAGCATCTAAAATTTGAAGCATATTATAAGGCTTTAATCTATCTTCAGGTAGATTTTGATAGATAGTTTCAACTGCTAATTTGGGTAATTTAGGTTCAATTCTAGAAAAACCAGCTTTTGGATTTTCTCCTATTTTATCCACTATATTTTTGATGGCATTTAGACAAGATGCATCATCTGGATATTTATTATCAACCACACCTGAAATTTCAGTGTGTGTAATAGCACCTCCTAAACTTTCATTATCTACAACCTCGCCAATAGAAGATTTAACCAAATAGGATCCTGCTAAGAAAACAGAACCAGTACCTTCTACGATCAACGCATAATCAGACATAATAGGCAAATAAGCACCACCTGCTACGCAAGAACCCATTATTGCTGCAATTTGAGGAATTCCCATCGAAGATATTTTAGCATTGTTACGAAATATTCGACCAAAATGTTCTTTGTCTGGAAAAATATCTTCCTGCATAGGAAGATAAACACCAGCAGAATCTACTAAGTATATGATGGGTAATTTATTTTCCATAGCAATTTCTTGTGCACGAAGGTTTTTCTTGCCAGAAATGGGAAACCATGCGCCAGCTTTCACTGTAGCATCATTAGAAACTATAATGCAAAGCTTATTTTTTACATATCCCAAAACTACTACTACTCCAGCATTTGGACATCCTCCATGCTCCTCATACATATTATCACCAGCAAAAATCCCAATTTCGGTATATGGTTTATTATCATCCAAAAGATATATTATTCGTTCCCAAGCTGTCATTTTGCCTTTCTCCTTATGCTTTTGAATTTTACTTATTCCTCCGCCTAAACGGAGTTTTTCGGATTTTTGGTTCAATATATCCAATAACTTTTGCATGGTGCGTTTTTATTAAAATAAAAATTTATAGTTGGTTATTGTTTTTAATATTATAAATATGATAAAATATTATTTGATTTTTACGATATTTATAATATTAGCTGTTAACAATATATAAACTTAAGTAAAAAATCACGATGTACAATAATTATGAAACAGAGCAATTAGCTTTAGTCCGCGAAAGTGCAAGAGAATTTGCAAAGACCTACATCAAACCCTATGTAATGGACTGGGACGAGAGACAATATTTTCCAGTAGATTTATTTCACAGAATGGGAGAATATGGATTTATGGGAGTCCTAGTTCCAGAAGAATATGGAGGTGCTGGATTAGGTTATCAAGATTACATTACCATCTTGGACGAAATTTCAAAGGTTTGCGGATCTATAGGATTATCAGTAGCTGCTCATAATTCACTTTGTACAAATCATATTTTATCCTTTGCGAATGATTCTCAAAAAGCTAAATATTTGCCAAAATTAGCTTCTGGAGAATGGATAGGAGCTTGGGGCTTAACAGAAACAGGATCAGGATCCGACGCAGGAGGTATGACTACTACTGCTGTACAGGATGGTGATTATTGGATAATTAATGGTTCTAAAACTTTTATTACACATGCTATAAGTGGTGATGTAGCTGTGGTGATAGCACGCACCGGCGAAAAAGGAAATAATCATGCCATGTCCACATTTATTATAGAAAAAGGTACAGAAGGTTTTAGTTCTGGAAAAAAAATTGATAAATTAGGGATGCGAGCATCAGAAACTGCTTTCTTGTTTTTTGATAATTGCCGTGTACATAAGGATCAAGTAATAGGTGAGATTGGTAATGGTTTTGTACAAGCTCTTAAATTATTAGATGGAGGTCGAATATCAATAGCTGCTTTATCATTAGGTATAGCGCGTGGAGCTTATGAATGTGCTTTGCGCTATGCAAATGAGCGGGAGCAATTCAATCAAAAGATTTATGATTTCCAGGATGTCTCATTTACAATAGCCGATATGGCGACAAAAATTGATGCATCAGAATTATTGATTCGAAGAGCAGGATACTTAAAGGACAATCATCTAAAGGTCACTAAAGAGAGTGCAATGGCAAAATTATATGCTTCAGAAGTAGCTGTAGAGGTCGCAAATCAATCTGTGCAAATACATGGCGGATATGGCTTCACAAAAGACTATCCAGCGGAGAAATTTTTTAGAGATGCTAAATTGTGTACTATTGGGGAAGGCACAAGCGCAATACAAAAAATGGTCATTTCACGTGAAATAAAAAAAGATGTCTAATCCTCAAGAAATTAAAATTATTGATTGTCCTCGCGACGCTATTCAAGGTAGAAAAAATTTAATACGTCCCGAAAAAAAAATAGCCCATATTAACAACTTAATAAAGAGCAATCTTTTTGAATATATAGATTTTGGGTCTTTTGTATCCCCAAAAGCTGTACCTCAAATGCAGGATACCAGTTATGTAGTCCATGGACTAGAGAAAGTTAATAACACAAAATTACTTTCCATCATAGCCAATTTAAAAGGGGCTATACAAGCTAAATCGTTTGATGAAATAGATTATTTAGGTTATCCCTTTTCTATTTCTGAGACTTTTCAAAAGAGGAATACGAATACGAAAATTGAAGAGGCTTATTCTACCGTAAAAGATATATTGAATACTATAGCTGACAGTGATAAGGAACTCGTAATTTATATTTCTATGGCATTTGGGAATCCGTATGGGGATATTTGGAATGAAGAATTGGTGTTGCAATGGGTAGATAAATTAAAAGATTTAGGAATTAAACGTTTCTCGATTGCCGATACCACTAGCCAGGCTACTCCCGTAATGATTACATCACTATTTAAAAAGTTATATAAAGAATTTTCTAAATTAGATTTTAGTGTGCATTTGCACAGTTATGCAAATGAGGCAACAGAGAAGATAAATGCCGCTAATAAAGGAGGCTGTACAAGATTTGAAGGTGCTATCATGGGATTTGGAGGTTGTCCTTTTGCCCAAGATGAAATGGTAGGTAATATTCCTACAGAAATTTTATTAGATAGATTCGGAAAAAGTAATCCTATTGATATTAATAAATTGAAAATTAGTTTTTTCGATATGATAAGTTAAAATCCATGTACAAATATATTAAGGTTCAAAAAATAGAATATCAATTTGTCTTAACCTTGGCTAGACCGGAGAAAAGAAATGCTTTCACTCCTACTATGGTCAATGAGATTTATCACGCTTTTCAAGAAGCAAATCAAGATGATGCCGTAAAAATTGTTATTATTAAAGCTGAAGGACCTATTTTTTGTGCGGGAATGGATTTGAATACTTTCGAAAATCCAGATTTGGATAGTGTAAATCCTTCTATAACTAATGAAGATATATCATTAGGTCAGGTATTCGATAGTTTGTTAAAGCCTTCTATAGCAATAGTAGAAGGAAGTGTAATTGCTGGCGGCTTCCTACTTATTTTGGGCTGTACTTATGTTTTCAGTAATCGTGAAGTACAATTTAAGTTACCTGAATTAGCAATAGGCTTGTTTCCTTTTCAAGTTATGGCAAGCCTACTGAAAGTTATGTCGGAGAAAAAAGCTCTACAATTATGTTTACAAACAGAATATTTTGATGCTGATAAAGCTAAAAATTATGGGATTGTAGATGGATATTTGGAAGAAATAAATTTAGAAGGTTTTATTTCATCTTTTTCACATATATCTACTAAAGCTTTGACTAGCGGAATTTACTCTTTGCGTAATCTACCTCAGGTAGATTATTCTGAGCGTTATAAATATTTAAAAGATATATTAGATCATTTGAAATCTATGAAATAGGTAACTTATCTGTCATTGCTAAAGGCAGCTTTTATTCTATTAAATTCTTTATTTTTTGATTCATTCCTCATTCTCTTTATATCATTTAGAGTACTAATTGACCTAATTTCTAAATAAGATAAAATAGATTCATGTGAAATTTTGTCTTTGAGATTAGCAAATGATTTAAAAAATTTAATCATTCTTGGTGTAGCTTCAAAGTAATAAACTTGTGAAGTAGGAATATAGCCACGATATATTTTGTAGAGAATTTTGTCACAGCCTATTTGCTTCAAGCTTTTATAGACTAAATCTCCTTCGAAAGAATTTACTATAATTATTTTATAAATATTTTCGTCTAAGTGTTCACCATAAACTAAATATTTGCCCAAAATATAGGAGTACAGTTCATTTTCATCTTTTAATTCTTGAGGAATAATTTTTCCATCTTGGTCAAAATAGGAGTTTATTTTTTTAGCCACTTTTTCGTCTTTTATAAAGTATGCATCGGTGCTATCAGGACTAGTAAAATAGTGATTCTTTATAAAGTCAAAAATGTATCTTTTTAGATGTGTAGCAGCTTTATAAGAGTCAATAGTATTCTCTTCTGGATTGGAATACTTTCTCCCCATATAACCATTTAATGTACCTAATAAAAAATAATCTGGAGAAATTGAAAAATTAAAATCAGTAGAGTCGGGGTGTGCATACCATTTTTTGTCTTCTTTATTTCCATTTATAGGAGGAAAAGAACGATTAGTTGAAATTTGAGCAGTGGTTTCTAAAGAAATCGTTAAAAACAGTACTAGTATGAAATTGTTAAATAATATTTTCATGATTTATAGTTTTTGCATGGATGCACGTTTCCTACAAATTCCATAAAAAATTATTCTTCTTCTATATTTTCTTCCTCTGGAGCATTTGGATCTCTCGTAGCTACTTCAAAATTATTATATCCTAAGCCTACTTCTATTTCCAATAATTTTTGTTGAAGCATTTCTAATATAGCTAGGAAATTAAATACAAATTGGACTCTATTTTCAGAATTTCTCAATATCATTTGAAAATCAAGCTTCTTATTTAAGTCTAAAAGAGCAGAGATGGCATCTTTTTGTTTTTCGATGGTGTAAGGAAATTTTACAACAGTATGTGTTACAGGAACCACGCGATGTGTAAAATGATACATCATTTTTTCGTAAACCATCATCAGCTTATACAAATCGAAAGAAGCTAATTCCTCCTCTGTAATCTGACGTTTCGTATGCTTGAGATCAAAAGCAATATTTGCACGATGATGTAATTTTTCTCTATTGGATTCTAATACTTTCAAATCCTCACATACATCTTTGAATTGCTTGTAGAGAATAAGTTTTTGAACAAGTTGTTCTTTCAGGTCAACTTCGTTTTCATTTTCGTCTAAGTCAGGACGTGGAAGCAACATTTTAGCTTTAATCCGCATTAAAGTCGATGCTACGAAAATAAATTCTGAAGCCAATTCTATGTTTAGGGAGTGCATCTTTTGGATATAATCCAAGAAATCATCCGTAATCTTAGAGATAGGAATATCATGGATATTAAGCTCATCACGTTCAATGAAGAACAATAATAAGTCAAAAGGCCCCTCGAATTGTTCGAGTTTTATTTCGTAATTTGTAACTTCCATATATAGAATCAAAAATACGCATTTACACACTAATATTTATTTTAAAACTTGAAATCAAAACTTTTGATGCCAGTTTTTTGTATATATATACATTAGTTAAAAGAATAAATTTGTTACTTTGTAACTTGTTTTGAAACTTATTTTAAGGTATGCAAATAGAAGCAGGAGCACTTTTAAAAAATATTCTTTATCCTTCGGATTTGCGAAAGCTTAAAGAATCGGATTTAGAAGAGATTTGTAAAGAGCTCAGACAATTTATCATTGATATAGTTTCTGTCAATGGGGGGCATTTCGCGGCGAGTTTAGGTGTTGTAGAATTGACAGTAGCTCTACATTATGCGTTGAATACACCATATGATCAAATTGTCTTCGACGTAGGCCACCAAGCTTATGGCCACAAAATCCTTACAGGTCGAAGAGAACAATTCCATACAAATAGAATATTAGGAGGTATATCGGGATTTCCAAAACGCAGCGAAAGCGAATATGATGCTTTTGGTGTGGGTCACTCCTCTACTTCTATTTCAGCCGCTTTGGGGATGGCTGTAGCTTCTGCATACAAAGGAGAAATAGATCGTCAGCATGTGGCAATTATTGGTGACGGAGCTTTGACTGGCGGTATGGCATTTGAAGCATTGAATCATGCAGGTATTGAGAAATCCAATTTATTGGTTATTCTGAATGATAACTGTATGTCTATCGATCCGAATGTGGGGGCGCTTAAAGAATATTTGACAAGTATTACCACTTCGAAAAGTTATAATAAATTTAGAGATGAGCTAATTTCTATTTTGGCCAAAATCTCTAAGAATGGTCCAGATGCCTACGGGTGGGCTAAAAAATTAGAACAAAGCATTAAAGGCACTCTTTTGAAAAATGCTAATCTTTTTGAGTCACTTAACTTTAGATATTTCGGACCTGTAGATGGTCATGATGTCAATAAATTAGTAAAGACTTTAGAGGATTTAAAACATATAAGTGGTCCTAAACTTTTACATGTAGTTACCGTAAAAGGAAAAGGCTACGCGTTAGCTGAAAAAGATCAAACTAAATGGCATGCTCCAGGCTTATTTGATAAGATAACTGGAGAAATCAAGAAATCTGTATACGAGAAACCTCAGCCACCCAAATACCAAGATGTATTTGGTCATACTTTGGTAGAGCTTGCCGAGGCAAATGATAAAATAATGGGAATCACACCAGCTATGCCTAGTGGATCATCCATGAATATCATGATGAAAGCTATGCCAGATCGTGCTTTTGACGTAGGTATTGCAGAGCAACATGCTGTAACTTTCAGTGCAGGTTTGGCGACTCAAGGTTTGGTGCCTTTTTGTAATATTTATTCGTCGTTTATGCAGCGTGCATATGATCAGGTGATACATGATGTGGCTTTGCAAAAATTAAATGTTGTCTTTTGCTTAGATAGAGCGGGTTTGGTTGGAGCGGATGGTCCTACGCACCATGGTGCATATGATGTTGCATTTATGCGCTGTATACCGAATCTAACGATTGGAGCTCCGATGAACGAAGAGGAACTGCGTAATATGATGTATACTGCTCAATTAGAAAATGCAGGACCATTCGTTATACGCTATCCAAGAGGTAATGGTGTAATGCTAGATTGGAAAAGACCTTTCAAAGCATTACCGATAGGCAAAGGCCGTAAATTAGTTGATGGTGAAGAAGTAGCCATAATTACTTTAGGTCATATGGGTAATGAGGCAACAAAGGCTATATTGGATTTGAATGCGGAAGGAATATATCCAGCACATTATGATATACGGTTTGTAAAACCTTTGGATGAAGAATTATTACACGAAGTGTTCAAGAAATTTAATAAGGTTATTACGGTAGAAGATGGTGTATTACCAGGAGGATTTGGTTCTGCTGTGTTAGAGTTTATGTCTACACATAATTATGTCGCACATGTTACACGTCTTGGAATTCCGGATGAAATAGTTGAGCATGGTGAACAGAAAGAGTTGTGGAGAATTTGTAATTATGATGCTCAAGCAATTTTTGAAGAATGCAAAAAATTAGCTAAAACGCATCCTACACAATCTCAGGTAGGTTAATAAGAAAAAACAAAAATATTTAGAGAAAGAGCCACAAATTTTGTGGCTCTTTTTGTTTGATTTTATGATAAAATTTTCCGTATTTTAGAAGTAGAAAGTTTTCCACAAGACTTTTTATTAACCGTTATAAACAACCTCAAATTCTTTCATTTTTGGTTCGAAATTTGTTGTGTGGAAAAGTTTGAATTGACATCAAAACACAGGCCTATGATCACTTAAAAAATATGTAACTAGTTGAATATTAATGAAGTGTATTTTTTTTATACTTTCACTTTTTTAGGTCGGAAATTTTTGTCATCTTCGTTGAAAGGGAAAGTTATAAACAATTTTTTTATCAATAATTGGTTATCAAGTTATTAACAATTTAAGAATGGAAAAAACGTATACAAGTGTTTGGAATAATTGTCTTCAAGTGATTAAAGACAACATTCCTGCACAAAGTTATAAGACATGGTTCGAGCCTGTGAAAGCGGTTCGTTTGGAGGAAAACGTTTTAACTATTCAAGTTCCTAGTTTATTCTTTTACGAGTGGTTGGAAGAGCACTACGTAGGTATCTTACGTAAGACTGTAAAGAAATTCTTAGGTGAGCAAGGTCGATTAGAGTATAATATTGTGGTGGAGAAATCTTCTGCAAACACACCTTATACTACTAATCTTCCGTCAAATGGTAATGGTGCCGAAGGTAAAAAGCAATCTATACCTGTCCCTGTAGCATTAAACAAAAATATAAAGAACCCTTTTGTCATTCCAGGACTTAAGAAACTGCAAGTAGATCCGCAATTGAATCAAAACTATACGTTTGAGAATTTTGTAGAGGGTGAATGTAACAGATTAGCTCGCTCAGCAGGATATGCAGTTGCAAACAAGCCTGGAGGAACTTCTTTTAATCCTTTAATGTTATATGGTGATGTTGGTTTAGGTAAGACACACTTGGCACAGGCCATTGGTAATGAAATCAAGAAAAATTTACCGGACAAATTGGTCATCTATGTTTCTTGTGAAAAATTTTGTCAGCAGTTCGTAGATTCATTGAAAAACAATACTATCAATGATTTTGTGAATTTTTATCAAGCTATGGACGTTATCATCATGGATGATGTACATAATTTCGCTGGTAAAGAAAAGACACAAGATATTTTCTTCCACATTTTCAATCATTTACATCAGTCTGGTAAGCAAATCATTTTGACTTCGGACAAAGCACCTAAAGACTTATCAGGTCTTGAGGAACGTCTTTTAAGCCGTTTCAAATGGGGATTATCTGCTGACATTCAAATTCCAGACTTGGAAACAAGAATGGCAATCTTGAAGAAAAAAATGTATTCAGATGGTATTGAGCTACCTGAAGCAGTGGTTGAATATGTTGCTACTCAAATTGACAATAGCGTACGCGAATTGGAAGGCGCTATGGTTTCTTTGTTAGCACAATCTACTTTAAACAAAAAAGAAATAGACTTGAACCTTGCGAAGTCTATGCTGAAAAACTTCGTTAAAAATACCCATAAAGAAATTTCAATGGAATATATCCAGAAATTGGTATGTGAGTATTTTGAAGTTCCAGTAGAGATGGTTAAATCGAAAGTACGTAAACGCGAAATTGTACAAGCTCGTCAAATATCTATGTACTTAGCGAAAAATCACACTAAATCATCTTTGAAATCTATAGGCAACTTCTTCGGTGGGCGTGACCACTCTACAGTTATTTATGCTTGCCAGACAGTAGAAGACTTGATTGAAACGGATAAAAAGTTCAAAACTTATGTCCAAGACATTCAGAAGAAACTAAAAACTTCTTAACGAAGACTAAATATTTAGTAAAAGCAAAAGGCGGAAATTATTTCCGCCTTTTTTGTTAGGGTAATTAATGAAATTGTTAATTTCTAAAATTGCAATAAATTATGAATGAGATTTTTAGTTGTTGCCTTCTTCTTTATTTTCTTCCTCTTGTTGTTGTTCACCTTGCTCATCTTCTTTTTTACCTTTATTGTCTTCTAGGTATTTAGCAAAAGCTACTTTCTGATCTTCTGTTAATTGTTCAGAAATTTTTTGATGTGCAGTTGCTTGAGCAGCATCAAGTTGTTGTTGTGCTACGTCCGCAGCTAATGTAGTGTCTGCTTTAATAGCTTGTGTTGCTGTTACTTTTTCTAATATGATAGTAAAAACTGCCGATTGTTGATCTTCATTTAAAGTCAGAACCTGAGTCAATTCATCGACTTTCTGTTTTGCTTTTGTTTCTGGATTAATGTCTTGTGCAAATGTCAATGTAATTGCAAATAAAAAGCTTAGACCTGTTAAAATTAATTTTTTCATAGCATTTAAAATTTTATGTTATATACTCTATTTAAACTTTGTTCAGTAGTATAACAGTCAAATGCCTAAGTTTATTGCGTTAAGTGTATCTAGTTTGTTACAATTTAACATGTTTTAACAAAAAAGGCCTATATCCGCAGAAATAAGCCTTCCTCATTTGAGTTTGAACTAAACTAGTTGTTAGGACGTTGACCTCGTTGTCCACCAAATCCGCCTCTTTGTTGAGCTAACTCATCATATTTTTTGATTTGTTCTTCGTTTAAGAAAGTTTTAATCTTTGCTGATTGCTTATCACGAATAGCTTGAAAAGATTTCATAGCCTCTTCGCGATTGTCACCAGCTTCTCTGAAAACTTTTTGTTGTTCCGCTGAGAAAACTAAAATATGTTTGTGAATTGA
Source organism: Sphingobacterium sp. SGL-16 (assembly GCF_011043515.1). Classification (NCBI taxonomy): domain Bacteria; kingdom Pseudomonadati; phylum Bacteroidota; class Sphingobacteriia; order Sphingobacteriales; family Sphingobacteriaceae; genus Sphingobacterium; species Sphingobacterium sp. SGL-16. The sequence goes on from NZ_JAAKGQ010000018.1 coordinate 31,334, forward strand.
ATCTTGTTGAGATTGTGAAAGATTAAGTTCTTTTGTTAATCTTTCTATTTGCATTTTAGCCATTTCCTCAGGGTTGCGTTGTTGACGTGGACCGCCTTGTTGAGCATTAGCAAAGCCTATAGTAAGTACTAATGCTAGAATTGTCATTAAATTTTTCATAAGTTTTGGATTTTTAATGTCAAGTTTATAATAGGTTTATGACTTATGAAGTTATGAAAAGTTTAATTTAAATTTTTAGAAATGTAATTTTTTATGAAATGATCAAAAGTAAGTTGTTGTTTATCTGCTGTTTGAAGATGAATAGGTATATATAATAACGGGTAATCGATAAAGGATTCTTTATCTATGCGTTGAAGATCTTTTTCCGTTGTAATAATAAGCTTATTTGGGAATTCTATTTGATTAAAAATGGCTTTAATTTTTTCATAATCACCTGCTGTATAATTGTGGTGATCTGGAAATTGAACCAATTGCACCTTATTTCCTTTTGTTTCCAAATAATCAACTAAAGGTGTTGGATTAGCAATCCCACAGCATAATACAATATATTTATCCGTTAATTCTTCTGCATATGTCTTACCTAAAATATTTAACGGCTTATCATATCCTATTCTGGTATAAAAAATAGGAGCCGTATTGTGTTTACGAATTAAGTGCTCAATATGGGCTTTCTTATTCTCAGAAATTATTTCAGGACATTTGGTTATAATAATCAGATCAGCTCTTTTTGTAGAAGAAAATATATCTCTGAAATTTCCTGTCGGAAGAAGAATAATTGGTTGGTATAGAGATTGAAAATCGAATAAAAGAATGGAATATCCGGGTTTTAATTTTCTATGCTGAAAAGCATCATCCAAAATAATTACATCGTGATATTCTTGTAATTTTTCTATTCCAGCACAGCGATCTTCATTAACAGCAACGGTTATTTCAGGAAATTTCTTTTTGAATTGTAAAGGCTCATCTCCCACTTCAATAGCTTGAGATGAAAGTTCCACGAGTCTAAATCCTTTAGTTTTGCGTCCGTAGCCTCGACTTAAAGTAGCTATTTTATATTCATCCTTTAGTAAACGAATAAGGTATTCTGTCATCGGACTTTTACCTGTGCCGCCAATAGCAAGATTACCGATTACAATGGTAGGAATGTCGAAGGATTTGCTTTTAAAGATTTGGAAATCATATAATAAATTCCTGACCCATATTATAACATGATAAATTAGGCTAAACGGTAGTAAAATCCATCTAAGAATAGTTATCATTTTTTTATGAGTTTAATACCCACATCAGTCACTTCTAATAATGGATTGACACGCATATTTTGCTCCAAAGCAAATGTGTAAGTTCCTGTGTCTGGAAAAGTAAAATTCTTTTTAGCTAAATATTGCACTTCGTAAAGAGAGCCAGATGATTGACCTATCCATTTTCCGTCCAATTCTGCTAATTTGATTTCTTCGCGGTAAGCAGTATCGGTAAGACCATTTCCTTTTTCGTGCAGGAGCACATAGATGTTAGAGTAATCGTACAAATTAGTATGTCTCAAATTAATAAAGAGATCGTATTTAGCCACTTTGTCATCTATTTTTACCTCAAATGAAGGTTGCTGATTATAATCCCAAGAACGGTTGCTAATCACCTTATTCTTTTCAAAATAGGCATTATTGGTGCAAGCCACACCTAATAAGCAACAGACAGAAAGGACTAACAGATTTTTCATACTAAAAAATATAGGTGGTGAAATTATTCACCACCATTTTGTTGTTTATTTTCGTTCGATCTATTTCTATTTCGATTATTGTTGAATCTGCGTTTTTTCTTTTGCTCAGGCTTTGGACCATTCTCCGCAGTTTGTTTGTTATCTCCTTCAGCCTTTTTCTGCTCTTTAAGCGGAGTTTGCTGATTTTGTTGCTTGTTTTCTACTGTAGGAGTAACTTTGTCGTTTTCTACTTTAGTCGTAGAGCCATTAGCTTGTTTGCTCTTAGATTTCTTCTTCTTGCGTTTTTTATTTTTTTCGTCCAAACGTGTCAAGCTATCCTGCCCTACTACATTTTCATAATCCAACACAACAGGTTTCACGACTTCTTTTTGAGCAGGAGCATGATCTAAACTTTCTGGTTTATTACCGTTTTTGTTCAACTCAGAAAGCTCTTTCACTTTACTGATTGGAAGCGGTATCCAACTTTCAGCACCTGGATAAGAGAACCACATGGTTTTCTTGAAGATGTCTGTTTTTTGAAGGTAAGCAACACCATTTTTTGTTTCTATACGGTCCACATCATTCGGAATATCCTTTAATGCGTCCATATAGCTATCCAATTCGTAGTTCAAACAACATTTCAACTTGCCACATTGTCCAGCAAGTTTTAATGTATTCAACGAAAGGTTTTGATAACGTGCTGCAGAAGTCGAAACGGTTTTGAAATCTGTCAACCAAGTCGAACAACATAATTCACGACCACAAGAACCAATACCACCCAAGCGGCTGGCTTCCTGACGCATACCAATCTGACGCATTTCGATACGAATACGAAATGCTTCAGCCATTTTTTTGATTAACTCACGGAAATCGACCCGACCTTCTGCTGTATAGTAGAAGGTTGCCTTTGTCTTATCGCCTTGGTAATCGACGTCTGAAATTTTCATCGAAAGACCTAAGTCCAATGCCAATTTGCGTGCACGGTGCATAGTCTCCCATTCCAATTCTTTCGCTGCGTTGTATTTTGCTACATCCGCTTCGTTTGCTTTGCGATAGATCTTTTTTGCTACATTTTCAGGATTGACATTATTTTTCTTCAATTGAAGACGCACAAGTTCACCTGTTAAGGATACGTGTCCAATATCATATCCTCCCGTAGAAGGTTCTACAGCGACCATTTCACCCATTTCAAGATAAATATTATCCGTATTGACAAAGAAATCTTTGCGAGATCCTTTGAAACGGACTTCTACTATATTGAAAGGTTTATAATTTGATGGCAAATCCATATCGGAAAGCCAGTCATACACATCTAATTTATTACATCCGCTGGTCATACAGGTGCCGTTGTTGTTACAACCTGCAGGTACCGTACCTAATTTGGTGCTAGTACCACACCCCCCACCGGATGAGCAACTGCCACATCCCATATTTTTCTTTCTATATATATTGAGTCCCTTGAGGGAACGTTTGATATTTGAACAATAAAACTAATTGCAAAGATAAATCTAAAAATAATATTTTAGGATTACCGTTCCTTTCGATGCCATAATGTGTTTTCTCCAACAGATTAATAGCTTCCGTCAATTGTTCAAATAGGTATAATTCACTAAATTTTTCGACAAATTTTAGTTCTTCTTCTTTCAAAAATACTAAACCTCTCAAACCTTGCTGAACCAAAATGATTTGTCGAATCATATTAATGGCATAAAGTAAGAAACTTTTTTGATTTTCGCGTCCTAGTTTTGCAAGATTATCATCGCTAAGTTTCAAAATATCAGCACCTCTGTCGGTGACGATATAGCGCATCCACTCCACAAAAGTGGTAAAATTACTATTATGTTCTTGATAAGATAAAAGATTCAGCGCTTCTTGAACATTGCCATCTGCGATGAAAGCAATTTCATTAGCTACCGTATTTTCAATTTCATGTTTTTCTACAAGGTAGTTTTTCATCTCTTCGTGGTCAATTTTATTGATTTTGACCAATTGTGTACGTGAGATGATGGTATTTAATATGCGTTCTTGATTTTCGGCCACTAAAAGAAATAATGTCTTAGCAGGAGGTTCTTCAATAAGCTTTAGCAACGCATTTCCTTCTTTGTCCAAATATTCTGGAAGCCACATTATCAAAACTTTATATTCCGCTTCAAAAGCTTTTAAACTCAATTTCTTGATAATATCGTGTACTTCCTTAATCGGAATATTTGCTTGCTTATTGCCGGCATCCAACTGATCCCGCCAGTAATTCAATCCCAAATAAGGATTTTTGTTAAATGCTGTTCTCCATTCGTTTAATACGTCAACAGCGACAACCGTGTCTTTGGATGGATAAAAAGGATAAGAGAAATGCAAGTCAGGATGAATAAGACGCTGATATTTATGGCAGGATCCACATTCACCACAGCTGTCGTGTTCCTGTTTGTTTTCACAATTGATATATTGTGCGTACGCTACAGCAATAGCAAGAGAACCAGATCCTTCGGGTCCCAAAAATAGTTGGGCATGGCTCACTCGGTTATTTTTAACCGAATTGAGCAGATGATTCTTGACCTCTTGATGTCCTATTATCTCTTTGAATTGCATAAATATTTCATCACAAATGTACTAAAATTAAAATTGTATAAATAAAGGCTTTCGAGTGGCGGGAGATTCGAATTTTAGATTTAAAATCCGTAATATTGCATATAAGTAAATTATCGCAAAAAGCATGAGATTCATTGTATCCACTTCAGTCTTATTAAAACAACTTCAAGTCATCAGTGGCGCGTCAAGTAGTAGTACAGTTCTTCCAATTTTGGAGAACTTCTTGTTTGAAATAAAGGACAATATGCTGACTATTTCAGCTACAGACTTGCAAACAAGTATGGTTACCTCTTTACCTATAGAAGCAAAAGAAGAAGGTCGCGTAGCAATGCCTTCGAAGATTTTGATTGATACATTAAAAACTCTACCAGATCAACCAGTAGCATTTTCAGTAGATACTAAAACATTGGCTATTGAAATTAGTGCGGGTGATGGTAAGTATAAATTAAGTGGTGAAAATGCCGATGATTTTCCTAAAATCCCAGTGGTAGACAATGTGTCTACGGTGAACTTGGCAGCTTCTATTTTATCAGAAGCTATTAACAAAACTATTTTCGCGGTAAGTAACGATGAGTTGCGTCCAGCAATGTCAGGTGTTTTGGTTCAATTGAATGAGCAAAACATTACTTTCGTTTCAACTGATGCACACCGTTTGGTTAGATACCGTCGTACAGATGTAGGTGCAGAAAAATCTACATCTATTATCCTTCCGAAAAAAGCATTGACATTATTGAAATCTTCATTGCCATCGGATGAAACTACCGTTTCTATTGAATACAATAACACGAATGCTTTCTTCCAATTTGGAAGCATCAATTTAATCTGTCGTTTGGTAGATGAACGTTATCCAGATTACGAAGCGGTAATTCCTCAAGTAAATCCTAATAAATTAACGGTTGACCGTTCTTTATTCTTAAATATCTTGCGTCGTGTAGTGATCTTTGCAAACAAAACTACGCATCAAGTACGTTTAAAAATCAACGGTTCAGAATTACATATTTCTGCTGAAGATTTAGATTTCTCTAATGAGGCACACGAAAGATTGAGCTGTCAATTCGAAGGTGACGATATGGAAATCGGCTTCAATGCTAAATTCTTGGTAGAGATGTTGAATAACTTGAACTGCGAGGAAGTGGTATTGGAAATGAGTAGCCCTAATCGTGCTGGTCTTTTGGTTCCTGCCGTGAAAGCAGACAATGAAGATATTTTGATGTTGGTGATGCCGGTAATGTTGAATAACTACAATTAATATTAGCTATTTTGGACATTATCTATTCTTTAATAGACTTCATTCTGCATATAGATGACCATTTGGTAGAGATTGTAAACAATTACCAAACTTGGACATACTTAATTTTGTTCTTAATCATCTTTGTGGAAACTGGAGTTGTAGTTATGCCATTCTTGCCTGGCGATTCATTGCTTTTCGCTGCAGGTATGTTGGCGGCACAGCCGAATGAATTGAATGTTTGGTTGTTAATACTCATCTTATTGGTAGCCGCAATTACAGGTGATTCGTTGAATTATTCTATCGGTAAGAATTTTGGAATGCAGATTACGAAATTTAAGCTGTTCGGTAAACAAATGGTTACGGATGATCAGATAGAAAAGACGCATTCGTTCTATGAAAAATATGGCAGTAAAACCATCGTAATTGCTCGTTTTGTCCCTATTGTACGTACGTTAGCTCCTTTTGTGGGTGGTATAGGCAGAATGAACTACGGTACATTCTTAACTTACAATGTGGTTGGCGCAATATTATGGGTAGGTGGAATTACCTTAGCAGGATATTTCTTAGGTAATATTCCTTTTATAAGAGACAACTTTTCGAAAGTGGTACTGATTATTATATTTTTATCAGTACTACCGATTATATTCGAAGTCATAAGAGAAAAATTTTTCAAGAAAAAGGAAGCCTAAAAGCTTCCTTTTTTGTTTTAGCACTATGGAGGTCATAAGTACTTTAATCGATTTTATATTGCATATTGACCAGCATTTGGTCGGTATTGTCAACGACTATCAATATTGGACGTATTTGATTTTATTTTTAATCATCTTTGCGGAGACAGGATTAGTTGTTACTCCATTTCTTCCGGGTGATTCTGTGTTGTTTGCAATGGGTGCTTTGATAGCCAAGCCTGAGACCGATTTAAGTATCATAGTAATGCTTATTCTACTGATTGTTGCAGCCGTATTAGGTGATTTTGTCAATTACGAGATAGGAAAATATTTTGGCTTTCGTGTTTTTAAAGCGGATTCTAAGATTTTCAAACCCTCATATTTAGAAAAAACCCAAAATTTCTACGCGAAACACGGAAGTAAAACAATTATTTATGCTCGATTTGTTCCCATAGTACGCACCTTCGCTCCTTTTGTAGCGGGCATTAGCAAGATGAACTATAGCCATTTTGGAAAATACAATATTATAGGAGGTATTCTGTGGGTATCGCTTTTCTTATTTGCCGGTTATTTCTTTGGACAGATTGAATTTATTCAAAAGAATTTTTCTTTAGTTGTATTGGCTATCATAGGATTTTCTTTATTGCCTCCTATTATTGAGCTAATAAAAGGTCGCAAATAGATCCTCCGAATAATAATTTCCTTTTAGTCTGATAATTCCTACCTTTGCATATGATAAAATCAATGACTGGCTACGGTGTTGGCACGCATGAGAATGCGAAAGTCAAATACACTGTCGAAATAAAATCCCTTAATTCTAAGTTTTTGGAATTGAATATACGACTTCCCAAAGTTGTATCGGACAAAGAATTGACACTTCGCGGCGAATGCAGCAAGCTTATAGAACGCGGAAAGGTCAATGTTTTGATTTCTTCAGAATACACAGATCAAACTGCCAAAGCTTCTTCTATCAATGCGGAGTTGCTAAAAAAATACTACAATCAATTAAAAGATATTGCTACGGAAGTAGGAGAAGAAACTTCTTCCCTATTTAGCTTGGCGCTTAATATGCCGGAGGTAATTTCTACGAATGATGATGAAGTAGATGAAGAAGAAGGTAAAGTCTTGATGGATGCTTTTTATGCTGCTGTAGAGAAGTTCAATACATTTCGTGCAGATGAAGGTAATATTTTAAAAGTAGACTTAGAAAAACGAGTACATCTTATTCTTTCGTACTTAACAGAAGTAGAAGCTGTCGAAGGAGATCGCATTCCATTGATTCGTGAGCGTCTGAGTCAGTATATGGCAGACGCTGTAGGCAAAGAGAATATTGATAAAAATCGATTTGAGCAAGAGATTGTTTTCTACATAGATAAATTAGATATCACCGAAGAAAAAGTACGTCTGAAAAGCCACTGTAATTACTTTATCAAAGCGTTGAATTCAGACGATTCTAATGGTAAGAAATTAGGTTTTATCTCTCAAGAAATGGGCCGTGAGATCAATACTTTGGGTTCAAAAGCAAATAATGCGGACATACAACAAATCGTAGTTCGTATGAAAGAAGAATTAGAAAAAATCAAAGAACAACTACTAAACGTATTATAAAAAACATGAGCGGAAAGCTAATCATCTTTTCGGCGCCTTCTGGGGCTGGTAAAACAACTATTGTAAAACATTTGCTAAGCAAGTACCCAGATAATTTCGAGTTTTCGATATCTGCAAGCACACGCGAGCCACGAGGTGAAGAAGTAAATGGAAAGGACTACTATTTTATTTCTAAAGAGGAGTTTTTACACCGTGTTGCAAAGCAGGAATTTATCGAGTTTGAAGAAGTATACTCGGGCACTTACTATGGTACGTTGCGTTCAGAAGTAGAACGTATTTGGGCTTTGGGCAAACATGTTATTTTTGATATTGATGTAGTTGGCGGATTGCGTTTACGTTCCAAATTTCCAGATCAAGCGTTAGCAATTTTTGTAAATCCACCTTCTTTAGAAGTATTGAAAGAGCGTCTAGCAGGCAGAGGAACTGATTCAGAAGAAAAACTGCAAGAGCGTTATGCGAAAGCAGAACACGAATTGAGTTTCGCGGATAAATTTGATGTTATCTTAAATAACTTTGAATTAGAAACTGCAAAAGCAGAAGCAGAAGAATTAGTCTTGAATTTCCTTTCTAAATAATGGCAAATAAGAAAATTGGTTTATTTTTTGGCTCGTTTAATCCTATTCACGTAGGGCACTTAATCATTGCCAATTACATGGCTAATTTTACTGAACTGGACGAAGTTTGGTTTGTGGTATCTCCTCAAAATCCTTTCAAAGAAAAGAAATCTTTGGGAAATATGTACGATAGACTAGAAATGGTCAATCTTGCTATAGAGGGGGCAGAAAAGCTTCGGGCTTCTGATATTGAATTCAAGCTACCGCAGCCTTCGTATACTATAGATACGCTTGTTCATTTAGAAGAAAAATATCCGAATAGAGATTTTGTGCTTATCATGGGAGAAGATAATCTTGCCGGATTTGCAAAATGGAAAAATGCCGATATTATTCTTCGTGATTACCGCATCATTGTCTATCCACGTCCGGGATATGATGGAGGAGATTTAAAAGATCACTCTTCTGTAACTATGACAGATACTCCCGTAATGGAATTGTCCTCTACATTTGTTCGCAAAGCGATTAAAGAAGGGAAAAATATTAAGTTCTTTATTCCAGATAAAGTTCTCGAGTTTATAGATAAAAAGGGATTATATCTCTAGAAATATAAAAGACTTAGCCAAAAGCTAAGTCTTTTATATTATCTGCCCATCCAACCACCGTCTACGGTTAGAATGGTACCATGTACGTAGTCTGAAGCTTTGGAAGCTAAGAATACTGCAGGACCTTTGAAATCTTCCGGTTCGCCCCATCGACCCGCCGGAATACGACCTAATATGGAAGCCGAACGTTCAGGATCGTCACGTAAAGCTTCAGTATTGTCCGTAGCAATATAACCCGGTGCAATAGCATTCACATTAACCCCTTTAGACGCCCATTCATTGGCAAAAGCTTTGGTTAATGAACCAATAGCGCCTTTTGAAGCAGCATATCCCGGAACAGTAATTCCGCCTTGGAAAGTCAACAATGAAGCTGTAAAAACAATTTTTCCGCTTCCACGTGAAATCATGTCTTTTCCGATTTCACGCGTCAGGATGAATTGTGCGTTTTGGTTGATTTCAATGATTTCATCCCAATATTCATCCGGATGCTCAGCAGCTGGCTTACGCAATATATTTCCGGCATTATTGAAAAGAATATCTATTACTGGATGATCTTTTTTTACTTGTGTTATAAAAGCATATAATGAGTCTCTATTGGAAAAATCACACTGATAAGCATAGAACTTACGCCCTATAGATTCAATGGATTTCTGTACGGCAGAGCCCTCTAATTCTAACGTTGCAGAAACGCCAATAATATCTGCTCCTGCTTCGGCCAACGCCTCAGCTAAAGCTTTACCAATTCCTCTTTTACATCCCGTTACGATGGCTACTTTACCACTTAAGTCGAAAGCATTTATAATAGACATGATTATTTCAATTTTACTTTTAAAGGTTTACGAATGTGCTCAGCATAATCCTCTACTGCATCTTCCCATTGACCAAAAGAAGTGATTTTGCCTGCTTTATTCCAAGCAGCACCATTGTAGTAGACAAATGTTTTGTTGTTGCTGATTTCTGTTTTCAATAAGAATTGCTTCTCATTTGAATCAATATATTGAACTTTTTGATTGGTTAACACTAAAGCAGTACCAGTATGTCCAGCATCATTAATGTTAGGCTCCCAGTACACTAAGGTTTTATCGTCTTTATCAAATTCTACCTCCGGCTTGCTTTCGTTTCTTTTGGCTAATCCTACGACAACAGGTGTTTTGTTGGCTTGCTTATTATTAAGGTCAACAACTATTTTGTTAAAATTCTGACCAGCGTCAATAGAGATTGTTTTGGTCAAAGCAATCTCTTGATTCTCGATGGTTTGTGGCTCAAATGTTAGTTTAAAGGTGGTGCGCAATGGACCATTATCCAGTATTTGATACGTTCTATAATGCTTCGTAAACTGAATAGTATTGTTATGGTATAAAGCAATGTCACCCGCACCTAACGTTTGTCCTACAGAATAATAATCTAATCCTTCACCATGGTCTTTGTGATAATCATCACCTTTGTACCATTTATTGACAACTAAATTTTCGGTACGCTTTGCCCAATAATCCATTCCTTGTGCATCATCCGCTCTACCTTCTAAAGCCTTACCATACATACGAAAAGCTACAACGTCATTTTCCCAAGCGAAGTCATCAAATCTTTCGGGAACATATCGTGCATAAGTTTTTGATGGAAAAGATGGAGCTTTGTCTTTTGATACAACGAGGTTTAATTTTCCTTTCGAAGAAATCGGAACTTGTACCAATACATTTTGGGGTTGGCTTTGTCCTAATTTCTCCAATTGGTGTAAATAAACTTTCCCTGAAGCTTGATCTTTTATCGTAAAAATAGTGTCTACTCCAAAATGCTTCGTGAATTTCGAAAATGGTATGCTTACTAATTCTAATCGATTATTATCGGTAGGATTGGTAATGGAAATAGATTTCTGTGCCCATGCTGAACCAACAAAGGCACTAGAAATAACCATATAACTAATTAACTTTTTCATGTTATTTTAAATCAGTGATAGCAGATTTGTCCATATCGTCATAGTCCATATTTTCACCAGCCATACCCCAGATAAAAGTATAGTTACTCGTACCAGCACCTGAGTGAATAGACCATGGTGGAGATATGACAGCTTGCTCATTGTGCATCCAAATATGACGGGTTTCTTCTACTGGACCCATAAAGTGTGATACAGCCTGTCCTTCAGGAACTTCAAAATAGAAGTATACTTCCATGCGACGGTCATGCGTGTGGGATGGCATCGTGTTCCAAACAGAACCTGTTTTAAGTTCTGTCATTCCCATTTGCAATTGACATGTCTGAATGACCGTATGCAGCAACATCTGATTTATCGTGCGGTGATTGGCTGTTTCTAAAGTGCCTAATTCTAGTTTGTTCGCATCTGCTTTAGTTACTTTTTTTGTGGGATAACTATGGTGGGCTGGTGTCGAATTTAAATAGAATTTTGCAGAAGATTCTGGGTTTTCACTGCTAAAATAAACTTCTTTTGCTCCTTTCCCGATGTACAATGCTTCTTTGTTTTTTAATTCAAAAACTTCTCCATCAACTTCGACTTGTCCAGATCCTCCTACATTGATAATGCCTAATTCTCTTCTAGACAAGAAATACGGTTCTTTTAAAAGAGGTTCTATAGTTTCTAATTTGATTTTGTTATTTACAGGAAAGGCTCCTCCGGCCATATATCTGTCGTAATGTGTGTACACAAAATGAATTTCATCTTCTACAAATAACTTCTCAATAAGGAAGTTTTCGCGAAGTCCTTTTGTATCTAATGATTTGTACTCATTTGGGCCGATTGCGTATCTAGATTCGTAAGTCATAGTATAAAAACTGATTTATCCTGGTTATTATTTAAAAATAGACCTTTCTTTTGAAGAAAGCGAACTACAATATGAAAAGCTCTATTTGTAACGATTTCGTAACAACTATGTGACAAACATGCATTGCTTTGAGTTGTTGTATAAGAGTATAATCAAATAAAACACACAACTATGGATAAGCTAGATTTAAAAGGAAAATGGAACGAAATGAAAGGTAAAGTGAAGCAAGAATACGCTGAACTTACAGATGATGATTTAAAATATGAAGAAGGTAAAGATGATGAATTATTGGGACGCCTTCAGCAAAAATTAGGAAAAGCTAGAGAAGAAGTCGTAGACTGGTTAAAAGGTCTAGGTTAATTTTAAATCTTTTAAAAAAAACAATAAAACCCTCCAATCTCTTGGAGGGTTTTATTGTTTTTAGTGACTACTCTGTGTATCCAGGGTTTTGAACTAACTTAGAGTTCTTTCGAATCTCATCTCTTGAAAGAGGTAAGAAATAGAGCTGATTCTTCCAAACTCTGTTTTCTTTAGTATTAAACTCTTGTGGAGAATATGTATAATTATAAATTGACTCATCGTATTTATAAATATTACTTAAAGTTTTTCCAGCTTTGAATTTACCTTCAATAACAACTATAGTTACTTTCCGACCTAATGTTTGATCCGCGATTAACCATCTTCTTGCATCAAAAAATCTTTGTTCTTCATAGGCCATTTCTATTCTTTTTTCATGACGAAAAATTTCTCGAAGCTCATTTTGATTAGTTGTTGAAATTGCTGGCATACCTGCTCTGAATCTTATTTTATTAATCCAATCTCTTGCAATAGTGGTTTCCCCCAATTCAATACTAGCCTCAATATAATTAAAAACCGCTTCTGTATACCTAAAATATGGCCATGGAACGAATTGTCGTGCTTGTGCATCAATAATTTCTGGGTTTGGGTCTATAAATTTACTGACATAATATCCTGTCCAAGTACCATTATGTGCTTCTTTTGGTCCTTGTTTAGTATCTAATCCTGCATATTTTATCAATTTACCATCCAGCATTAAGTCGTAAGTACCCGTTTGAATTTGATTAGCTGGGTCAGCAGGATTATCGCGAGGCTTCCAAGCTGCCCCATCATATAATATTGATGCATAAAAACGTGGGTCTCTATTTTTATATGGTGCTGTTTTATGGTCTGGATTACTCCAGCTGAACTTAGTTCCATCAATCATTTCGTAATCATCTACCAACAGTCCTATAGGTTGATTGCCTCCCCAGTTGTTATATCCATTCGGACCATTATCACGAGCGTGCGCTGAACTTTGTTCTGTAATAAAATATCTTGCAAACAATAATTCTGAAGAAGCTGTAGCATCAATGTTAGGATCTTTACTGCCTCCGCCCATAGCTATGCTTTTATAATTTATTCTACCTTGTGCAGCGGTAACAGGTGCATTTAAATTAAGTTTGTATCCTGTACTAGCATCGATTACAGCTTTCGCAGCAGTTTGTGCCAATCTATATCTATCTTGTTGTGAACCCTGAGTATAAGCGAGTAAATCTATTTTTTGATTCAAATCACTTATGTCTTTTACTTTAGCAGTTAATTTATCTTTATCGTGCAAATCACTAGCTGCGTAAATTAGCATTCTAGACTTTAATGCTAAAATAGCGTTTTTATTAACTCTTCCTTTTTCTAAAACACTACTCCCTAAACGATTTAAAGCTTCATCGCAATCTTTGATTACTTGATCTACACACGTCGCATAAGAGCTACGTTCGATCTCATAAGTTTCAAAATCTTCTGTATAAGGATAACTGTTGAGGATAAGCGGTACACCTCCATAATATCTCAATAGTTGATGATAGCAATAAGCGCGGATGAAATAAGCTTGAGCTAGAAGTTTATCTTTATCGGATTGATTTGTAATACCATTTTGGGTATCATCAGTTAATCTTTCAATAGCTATGTTACTAAATCGTATGTATACATACATTCTTTCCCACCAACGAGAAGTACCTCCCCAGCCTTGATTAACACCGTTTATATTACCTGTATTAAGAAGTAGAAACGCATCTGTATGATTCCAAATAGATTCATCGGTAGCTGATGCCTGCATTTGCTCTGTAAATCCAGAATTACTAGCTTCAAAAACATTATAAATATCACTTACAAATTTCTCGGCCAAAATAGGATCTTGCCATACTAATTCGTCAGAAAAACGATCCCTTGGGGCAATATTCAGAAAATCGTCACTACATGATGTCAGCGCAAGCAATAAGATGACAATCATATAGATTTTTTGCTTTATTAATATCATTTTCATTTGTCTTTATTTAATTGTAAGATTTAAAAAGCGGCTTTTAAACCAAAATTTAGGATTCGGGATTGTGGGTAATACTGTCCTGTACTATTATTAGCCTCAGGATCCCAAATTTTTATCTTATCAAAAGTTACTAAGTTGATTCCGTTTGTATATATCCTCAACGAATTCAGACCAATTTTGCTAGTTAATGTGGAAGGTAGTGTATAACCAAGCTCAACATTTTTGATTCTGAGATAATTTGTGCTTCTTACCCAATATGTGTTATCTCCTGTAAAATATGCATCCCCTCTATTTGTTAGGCGTGGATCTACATCGCTCGGATTGTCAATACTCCATCTGTTGTTATAATTCCATTCTAAATAATTACCTATCAATCCCGATTCTGTTGGTCCTATTCTACGCATACCACCAGTTGCACCCTGTAATAAAACACTTAAATCAAGACCTTTATAATCTGCTCCTAAAGTAATACCGCCGGTAAAGGTCGGGCTACCATTTTTATCTAATCTGACTCTATCGTCACTTGTTATCTTACCATCACCATTGTAATCGACGTATTTCATGTCACCAGGTAATAATCTTCCATCACGCAGACCTAATGCGGAATAATCTATAGTGTTTGCATCAATTGATGCTTGGTCTATGAAAATTCCATCATATAAATATACTAGCCATGCATCAGTTACTTTTCCAATTTGCTTTTGGTAATCTAAAGTATTTGGAGGATCGCTGGAATACTGCACATTGTTTTTAGCATAACCGCCATTTATTCCAACATTATAAGAGAAGTCTCCTTTTTGATCACGAAATGAAATATTGAATTCATATCCTTTGTTGGTAAGGTTTCCTAAATTTGCAATTGGTAAGTTGCCAGATATACCAGTACTTACAGGTATTACTCCAGGGTTTTTAGTTAATACATTTGTACGTTTATTGTAAAAATAATCTAATTCAATAGATAGTTTATTGCTAAAAAGGGTTGCGTCTAAACCTATGTTACTATTATTTGCAACCTCCCAAGTGAATGCAGGATTAGGAATATCACTTTCATAAAGTGTCTGAAAAATTCTATCATTAAACACACCTGATCCAGTATTCATAAGAGATAAGTATTTATATTCTTGCAAACTGCCTCCATAATAAGCTTCAGCTCCCATTTGTCCCCAAGAACCCCTTATTTTTAGGTTATTTACAAAAGAAACATTGTCTTTGAAGAAACTCTCCTCTGAAATTCTCCAACCTGCAGAGATACCAGGGAAAAAACCAAATCTTTTTTCAGGTGGGAAAATGTAAGATCCGTCAACTCTCCAGTTAAATTCTAATAGATATTTTTGGTTATAATCGTAATTGAAACGTCCATAATAACTTAGACGAGCGCGATCAAATACATTTTCATTTCCTAAATTTTCTCTTTCTCTATCACCAAAATTTAATTGCTCTACCTGCGTAGAAGGGAAATCCATTCTTGATGCAAAAAAACCATTATTTGTAACTTTTTCGCGGGTTAGACCAGCGATAGCAGAGAAATTGTGTACTTCATTGAATTGCTTATCATAAGAAATCAATGCCGAAAGATTAATTCCTAATTGATCATCCGTGCTTTCTCTCAGTTGAGCCTTAGGCTCAATTCCTCTTGGTATATATCCTTCTAATTTTGGTGTTACACCATCTGCTTCAAATGATACTTTGTCCCAATCGTACAACATCCAAGGTGTTTCCCATCTTTTAGATCTTCCCCAATATTTGTCTAAAGATGCAGTACCAGTTACTTTTAAACCTTCAACACCTGGTATTTTTATATCAATTGTTCCTGTGTTCTGTAAATAATCTCTAGTATTACGGTCATATCCTGTTTCACCTGTAGTAATTACAACGGGATTTGCTCCATATTCTAAATCAGGTCCTGGTAAGCCATTTGGCCAGACGGCTATGTTTGTTGGTAAGCCTCGGAGTAAAAATCTAAATATATCACCTGCTCCACGAGTAGGAAAATTACGAGACTCTTCCCTTCCAGTAATTGCTAGTCGAGTAGTGATATATTCACTTAGTTTAAATTCTAAATTTGCACGTAAATCATATTGCTTAAAGAAGGTAGCAGAATTTTTATAAACCGCATCTTGGTTGAGATATCCTAGGGAAATCAAGTAGCGCGAATTATCTGTACCTCCAGTTAATTGTAAATTATGTCTCTGTTGAGGAGACCATGTTTTTAGCGCGGCATCATACCAATCTGTATTCGGAAATCTTAATGGATCCGACCCATTGATATATTTTTGTCTGTCCTCAGGTTTATACACTGCTTCTACAGTTCTATTAGGAAAATCATATGTACCATTTCCAGAATTTATTCCTTCCCAAACGGCTTTCCAATTGGCTGGGTCTTCACCATATACTTTAGTAACCTCATTGATAATATTGGTGTATTGTTCAGAGTTCGCCATTTTAGGTAATCGCGTAGGTTGCCCAATACCAACATTTAAATCATAAGAGAGGGTTGGTTTTCCTTGTTTTCCTTGTTTTGTGGTAATCAAAATTACGCCATTACCGGCTCTTGAACCATAAATGGCAGCCGAGGCATCTTTTAAAACAGATACACTTTCTACGTCATTTGGGTTTATACGATCAATTCCTCCTGCCCTCTGCGGCACGCCATCAATAACAATTAAAGGATCACTATTTCCTCCAGATAAGGAATTAATACCGCGTATACGAATACTGGAACCATCATAGCCAGGTTCACCACTATTTTGCATTGCTGTGACCCCTGGTAAACGGCCAGCAAAGGAGTTTGATAAATTTACTGAAGAGGACTTAGCCAATTCATCACCTTTAACGGTTGCTATGGCACCTGATACTACCGCCTTTTTCTGTGTACCATAACCCACCACCACTACTTCATCAATGATTTCATTGTCTGAACTTAACATCACATCGATAGTAGCACGATTATTTACGTTTTCAGTAATGGACTGCATACCAATCATAGAAAAACTTAACTGAGCGCTAGTAGGGACATTTTTTAGCTCGTACTGACCATTAGCATTCGTAGTTGTTGCAATGGTAGTGCCCACTACAGATACTGTAACTCCTGCGATTGGTTGGTTAGTTTGTGGATCGCGGACAGTACCTTTCACAGTAATGTTTTGTTGTGGCGAAGTAATTTTTAGCGATTCATAAGTGTTTGCATAGCCGCTTTGTACCGTGATGCATAAGCAACACGCTACTGCGCTTGATACCCATACGAATCTTCTCAATCCTTCATTTGGATAAAAATTCGAGATCATAATAAGTGTTAAAATTTAATTAAATTGATTATCTGTGTGTATTTAAAACTCTATTTAATTAGATAAATGGAGATTCAAAAAATATTTTTATTATCATCAGTTTATAATAGTTGATTAAACGTTAGGTTTTAGAATTTTTTAACATTTTTTAATGTCAAATTATAATTCAAAATATTTAACGAAGTTTTAACTGTTTTGTTTTAGACAAAATAATTTATTTATATAATTATCTGGTTCT
This sequence comes from Sphingobacterium sp. SGL-16, assembly GCF_011043515.1. Taxonomy (NCBI): domain Bacteria; kingdom Pseudomonadati; phylum Bacteroidota; class Sphingobacteriia; order Sphingobacteriales; family Sphingobacteriaceae; genus Sphingobacterium; species Sphingobacterium sp. SGL-16. Next base: position 48,892 of record NZ_JAAKGQ010000018.1, read on the forward strand.
TAGTTTTTTATTTTGTTTGTTGTTTGAGAATATCTTAATAAAAAATGGACAAATTAAAGATACCTGAATAAGTAAGTAGATTTTGATTAAAAGTTTTGTATCATATACTTGTTAAAAATGAAGAAAAAGTAGGTGTTAGAGTGCATGATATACGGTATTGCCTCATTAAGTTGTAGTCTCTGCCACGTATTATTAACTAAAATTATATAAGGAAATTATACTTGTAGAATTACAATATGTATTATTTCCATAACTTAGCATTATGGCAAATTCAAGACCGACAATATTAGTTGTCAATGATGATGGGATAACAGCGCCAGGTATAAAGGTGTTGTTAGAAGAGATGCAAAAGTTAGGTAATGTGGTTGTGGTAGCTCCTGATGCACCTCAGTCTGGTATGGGGCACGCTATTACAATTGGAAAACCTCTTCGACTGGATAAAATCCAATTGTATGAAGGTGTGGAGATGTATAAATGTTCTGGGACCCCAGTAGACTGCGTAAAATTAGCCGTTGATCGAATTTTTAAGGATCAAAAGCCTGATTTGTGTGTTTCTGGAATTAATCATGGATTGAATTATTCTATCAATGTGTTGTATTCAGGTACGATGTCTGCTGCTGTGGAGGGGGCTATTGAAGGGATTCCTTCAATAGGATTCTCACTAGATGATTTTTCACATGGAGCTGACTTTTCACATACTCGTCCATATGTGTTGAGTATTGCAGAGCAAGTTTTAAATAATGGCCTTCCAAAAGGAACATTGCTAAATGTGAATTTCCCGCACATTGAAAAAGGTATTAAAGGCATAAAAATTTGTCGTCAAGCCAATGGTAATTGGGTTGAAGAGTTTGAATACCGCGTTGACCCACATAATAGAGATTATTTTTGGATGACTGGAAGGTACGATTGGGTAGATCGTGGAGAGGACACGGATGTGTTTGCTATTAATAATGGGTATGCATCTATTGTACCTACACAATTCGACATGACAGCGCATCATGCCATACCAGAATTGAATTCTTGGTCTTTCGATGTAAAATAATGCAAAGGAATAGTTATTTAGCAGGTGTGTTAGTTGGTGTGATTGCACCTGGGTTCGCTTATATAATATCTACTTATACTACGCTGCAACAATCATTGTTTTCAGATAAGCCCATTGCATTTTACGTGATTGCTGCGGTAATCAATTTGATAATAGTTCGATTTTCATTTCGTGCCGGTCAGGACAAATTTGCTAAGGGGATTGTTTTAATTACCTTTTTAGCTATGTTGGTTTTGATTTTTGCGACTAAATTGAAAGTAGGTTAATAATAATTGACAATTGATATTTATGAATTATTAATTATTGAGATTTTCTCTTTACATCGAAATGAAGGTGTTATCACGTCATTTCGAACAGAACAAAGAGAAATCTAAAGATTTAAAAATGGATTTCTGAGAACATTAAAGTCTGTAATTTAATAGATTGCTTTTATCTTCGGAATAACATAATATAAAATATTATACTATGAAATTAAGTTTAGGCTTTTCGCCTTGTCCAAACGATACATTTATTTTTGATGCATTGATACATCACAAAATCGATACGGAAGGTTTGGATTTTGAGGTAGAATATCATGATGTGGAGACACTAAATAAAAAGGCTTTTAAAAAGGAATTAGCCATAACAAAGTTAAGCTATCATGCTTTCGCTTATGCGGTAGAAGATTATGAGCTATTGGATGCAGGTTCTGCTTTGGGATTTGGTGTTGGTCCATTATTAATAGCAAAAAATCAAGAATTAGCCGAAAAGCTTTCTTCTTTCGCAGGACAAAATCTTCCTCAGGAATTTCAACATCTTAAAATCGGTATTCCAGGGAAATTTACTACAGCTAATTTTCTGTTAGGATTAGCTTATCCTGAATTACAAAACAAAGAAATCTTAGTTTTTTCGGATATTGAATCGGCTTTATTGAAGGGTGAAATTGATTTAGGCTTAATTATTCATGAGAATCGCTTTACTTATCAAGATAAAGGATTATATAAAGTTGTCGACCTAGGAGATTTTTGGGAAAAGACGACAGAAAGTCCGATTCCCCTTGGAGGAATTGTCATAAGTAGAGATTTGCCGAATGAAATCAAGGATAAAGTAAATCGTTTAATTCGAAAAAGTGTAGAATATGCTTTTGCAAATCCAAAATCCGGATTAGAATATATTCGATCGCATGCGCAAGAAATGGAAGAATCGGTCATGTACAAACACATAGAACTCTATGTAAATCAATATTCCATAGACTTAGGCGAGCTAGGTAAAAAGGCAATTACTTCCATGTTTGATAGAGCAAATGAATTAAATATTGTACCTAAAACCGAAAAAAATATTTTTTTGATAGGAAATGATTAAAAATCTATTATAAGATTGAAAGTTATCATTTCGAATAATTAAATTTGCCCGATTAGTGCCAAAATGTCCTGAGTAAGAGTTTGGATTCAATTTTGCGCATGTGCATAGAGATAAAATAAAATTATGTTAAAATTCTTAAGTAAATTATTTGGTAGCAAGTCAGAACGTGATATCAAATCTATACAACCTATAGTTGAGAAGATTAAAGGGGAATATAGTAAGCTAACCAATTTGTCACATGACGAGCTTCGTGCTAAAACAATTGAATTCAAAAGCCGTATCCAGGAATATTTAAAAGAAATCGATGCCGAAATCGCTGAACAGAAAAATAAAGCGGATGATCATTCCGTAGATATTTCTGAAAAAACAGAGGTTTACGAGAAAATAGATAAATTAAATAAAGAGCGTGATAAAAAGCTTGAGGAGGTATTAGCAGATATCTTACCTGAAGCTTTTGCTGTTGTAAAAGAGACCGCTCGTCGTCTTACTGAAAATCCATTTTTGGAAGTTACAGCTACCGATTTTGATAGAGAAATTGCGGCTCGTAAAGCTAACGTGACTATCGTAGGTGACAAAGCGCAATGGGCTAACAAATGGTTAGCAGCAGGTAATGAAGTAACATGGAATATGATTCATTACGATGTGCAGTTAATCGGCGGTATAGTGTTACACCAAGGTAAAATCGCAGAGATGATGACGGGTGAGGGTAAAACGTTGGTAGGAACATTGCCTACTTACTTAAATGCGCTTTCAGGTCAAGGTGTACACATCGTAACAGTGAATGATTACTTAGCAAAACGTGACTCGGAATGGAATGCTCCATTATTTGAGTTCCACGGATTGTCAGTAGACTGTATCGATAAACACCAACCAAACTCACCACAGCGTCGTAAAGCTTACCAATCGGATATTGTATACGGTACAAACAACGAGTTTGGTTTCGACTACCTGCGTGACAACATGACGCAAACACCAGACGCCATGGTTCAACGCAAATTACACTTTGCGATGATCGATGAGGTGGATTCGGTTTTAATTGATGATGCACGTACACCATTGATTATCTCTGGTCCTATCCCAATGGGTGACCAACACGAATTTTATCAATTGAAACCACGTATCGAGCGTTTGGTAAATGCACAAAAAGCATATATCAATACGGTATTTAATGAAGCTAAAAAAGCTATCGCTGCGGGCGATACTGATCCTGAAAAAGGTGGTTTAGCTTTATTCCGTGCTTACAGAGGTTTACCTAAAAATAAAGCGTTGATTAAATTCTTAAGTGAAAATAATCACCGTCAAATTTTACAAAAGGTAGAAAACTTCTACATGTCCGAGCAAAATCGTCATATGCCAAAAGCAGACAAAGAGCTTTTCTTTGTGATTGACGAGAAAAATAATCAAGTAGAGCTTACAGAAAAAGGTATTGAGTTGATTACAGCTCAGGGAGAAGATCCAAGTTTCTTCATTTTACCAGATGTCGGTACTGAAATAGCAGAGATCGAAAAATCTGAAATTTCTTTAGAAGAGAAAGCTGCGCGCAAAGATGAATTATTGCGTGATTACTCTGTAAAAGCTGAACGTATTCACTCGATTAATCAATTATTGAAAGCTTATACGCTTTTCGAAATTGATGATCAATATATCGTTGACGAAGGTAAGGTAAAGATCGTAGATGAGCAGACAGGTCGTATTATGGACGGTCGTCGTTATTCAGATGGTCTTCACCAAGCTATCGAAGCGAAAGAGAATGTAAAAGTAGAAGACGCGACACAAACGTACGCTACGATTACCCTGCAAAACTACTTCCGTATGTACCACAAATTAGCAGGTATGACGGGTACAGCCTCTACGGAAGCAGGTGAGCTTTGGGAAATCTATAAATTAGACGTTGTTGAAATTCCTACCAACAGAGGAATTCAACGTGAAGATAAACAAGACTTCATTTACCGTACAGCTCGTGAGAAATACAATGCGGTAGCACAAGAAATTCAAACATTGACAGAAGCAGGTCGTCCTGTATTAGTAGGTACAACTTCGGTTGAGATTTCTGAATTATTGAGCCGTATGTTGAAATTACGTGGTATCAAACACAATGTGTTAAACGCGAAATTGCACCAACGTGAAGCGGAGATTGTTGCTGAAGCTGGTCGTCCAGGACAGGTAACTATTGCGACGAACATGGCGGGTCGTGGTACGGATATCAAATTGACAGAAGAGGTAATTAAGGCTGGTGGTTTAGCCATCATCGGTACGGAGCGTCATGAATCTCGTCGTGTTGACCGTCAGTTACGTGGTCGTGCTGGTCGTCAAGGTGACCCAGGCTCGTCCCAATTCTTCGTGTCTTTAGAAGATCCATTGATGCGTTTATTCGCTTCAGAGCGTATATCTAATATCATGGTGAAAATGGGTGTTGAGGAAGGCGAAGTAATGCAACACAGCATGTTAACTAAATCAATCGAGCGTGCACAACGAAAAGTAGAGGAAAACAACTTCGGTATTCGTAAACGTCTATTGGAATATGATGACGTAATGAACTCACAACGTAATGTAATCTATACAAAACGTAAAAATGCATTATTCGGAGAACGTTTGGATGTAGATTTGAACAATACGATTTACGATGTAGTAGAAGATGTTGTAATAAGTGCTAAAGAAGATGGTTCATACGATGAGTTCCAAATCGAAGTAATTCGTTTATTCTCAATTGATCCTGCTATTTCAGCTGAAGAGTTTTCATCCACTAGTGTAGATAACTTGACAGATAAATTATTCACTCAAGTAATTACTCATTATCAAAATAAAGCTAAAACTGTTGCTTCGCAGACTTTACCAGTATTGAAAAATGTATTGGCAGAGCGCGGGGACATGGTCGAGAATATTGTAGTTCCTTTTACGGATGGAATTCGTGGAATTCAAGTTTCTACAAACTTGAAAAAAGCAGTAGATTCTGAAGGAGAGGATGTATTCAGATCCTTTGAAAAAGGCATAGTTCTTGCTTTAATTGATGAAGCGTGGAAAGAGCACTTGCGTGAGATGGACGATTTGAAACAATCTGTTCAAAACGCAGTTTACGAACAAAAAGACCCAATCATTATTTACAAAATGGAAGCTTTCAACTTGTTCAAGTCAATGTTAGCTTCTATGAATAAAGATATCGTAAGCTTCTTGTTCAAAGGGGAAATTCCAGGACAACAACAACCTCAAAATATTGAAGAGGCAAAACCTATTCCTGCTCAACCCGCTAATGTGAAAGCTACTAAAGAAGATTTGGATTCACCTACAGGCGTCTCCGAAGAAGATATAGCTGTTACACAACCTATTCGCAAGGAACAAACTGTCGGCAGAAACGACGAATGTCCTTGTGGTTCAGGATTGAAATACAAAAATTGTCACGGTAAATAGCCGTCTGCAATTTCATATAAAGGAGTAAAAATTAGAGATGTTGTATCAAAAAGGATTGATTTTATTAAGTGCAATTTGCTTGATGTGTATTCAAGCTAAAGGACAAGAAGGTAATAATGTAATCATTCAGCAAGATTCGCTTATTACGTTATTGCAGAACTTTAGAGCGGCCAATGAAATCAATCCTACAACAGCTCGACTTATCAGCTTAGGTTCCAAGCCTGTTGATAAAGCTAAAGCTACTCGCGTAAAGCGTAAAGGTTTTAGAGTGCAAATCTATGCTGGATCGAATCGAAGTGAAGCATATGCTATACAGGCAAGATTTAGAAATCAACATTCAGATATAGACACTTACATTTCATATTCTGAACCTAATTATAGAGTGAAGGTTGGTGACTTTAGAAGTAGAGCCCAAGCCAACGAATTTATGCGTACCATCCGTTCCCAATACAAAAATGTTTTTATCTTCCAAGAAGATATTTGGGTCTGGGAATAATCAACTTACATTATGGCCAATATTAAGAGTGAAATTCAACAGTTGGCAAAGAAATTCTTTTCTGAGACGGTAGAAACCCGTCGCCATCTTCATCGTAATCCCGAACTTTCTTTTGTAGAATATAATACTTCGGCTTTCGTTAAATCCGAATTGGATAAATTAGGTATTCCTTACCAATCAATGGCTAATACAGGTGTAGTTGGTTTGATTACTGGTGAATTACCTTCGGATAAAGTTATTGCTTTGCGTGCAGATATGGATGCATTGCCTATTACAGAAGTCGAAGGAAGAAGTTATGGTTCTCAAAATGTCGGTGTCATGCATGCATGCGGGCACGATGTACATACATCTTCCCTTTTAGGTGTGGCCAAAATATTGAACGAGTTAAAATCTCAATTTGGTGGCCAGATAAAGTTGATTTTTCAGCCAGGAGAAGAAAAATTGCCTGGCGGAGCATCTATTATGATCAAAGAAGGCGTATTGGAAAATCCAATACCAGAGTCTATTTTTGGTCAGCATGTGATGCCTTTCATTGAAATAGGAAAAGTGGGCTTTCGTTCAGGACAATACATGGCGTCTTGTGATGAATTGTTTATGACCGTTCGAGGTAAAGGGGGGCACGGCGCTCAGCCACATCAAAATATTGATCCTATAGCAATTACAGCTCAAATTATATCTGCACTACAACAAGTAGTGAGTCGCTTCGCAGATCCTCGGATTCCAACGGTTCTTTCTTGGGGCAAAATCATTGGTAACGGTGCTACTAACATTATTCCGGATGAAGTGTATTTGGAAGGTACTTTCCGTACATTCAATGAAGAATGGCGTGCCAAAGCACATGAAAAGATAGTAAAAATTGCTATGGGGATAGCTGAAAGCATGGATGCTACCTGCGATATTGAGGTGCGCAAAGGATATCCTTATTTAGTTAATGAACAGAAAACCACCGCAATAGCTCGTCAAGCTGCTATTGATTATTTGGGTGAAGAAAATGTCGTCGAATTAGACCTTTGGCCTGCAGCAGAAGATTTTTCATATTATTCTCAAGTTGCGAATGCTTGTTTTTATCGCTTAGGAACAGGTAATAAAGCGAAAGGTATTCAATCTGCGGTGCATACACCGACTTTCGATATTGATGAAGATGCTTTGGAATTAAGTATTGGATTGATGGCATATATCGCCATCTCAAAACTTACAAAATAGTATATGTCTTCTCATCATATTGTTCGGGAGAACCAAGAACCAGCTTTGTTGGTGGAGAATTTCTATGCTCTTTCAGAAGAATATTTGGGACAAATATTAGAATGGTCTCCTACTATTATTAGCCATGAAGAAAATCTTGATTATTTTCTCTCTAATGATATAAAAGTTGACTTTCTGTATGCGCAATCATTAGATTCTCCTCAAGAAGAAATGAAGTTTATTCAGCCGATTTCCTCATTTTTGAAGGATAGCCTGGATTATTTGATTACGAATAATTACAAGGCAGTGAATATTCTAGCTAAGGATTTGGATTCTATATTTCTAAGATATGCTGATCGGATAAATATTGTTGCTTTTGTACAAGGTATTCGATATGTACTGATTCAATCTCGTTATGAAAAGTGGAAGACAGCTGGTGAGAAGATGTTTATTGATGTATCGCATATCAAATCATTTAATGGTTTAAAATATATTGATCAAAATATTTTTGAGGTTGAACAAGACGGTTTTGTGCTGCTTGAAATGAATTCAAGTGATTTTGTATTTGTCGGAGAGGAGGTTTAGGAATGTTACAAATTGAAAAGGCTACAACAGAAGATGCTAGCATAATTCACAAATTAGCCCATCAGATTTATTATCCTACTTATTTAGGTATTTTGAGTCAGGAGCAGATGGATTTTATGCTGGAAAAGAGCTACACCGTTTCCGCTTTACAAGAAAGTATGCGAACTCATCAAGACTTTTATATTGCATATGATCAACAGGCTCCTATTGGTTTTATTGCGCTAAAAAGTAAGAATGCCACTATCCTTCGCATTGAAAAACTCTATTTATTGCCACAAACTCAAGGAAAAGGCTTCGGCTCACAATTAATTGATTTCGCTAAAAATAAGGCCACTATAAGAAATAAATCTATTGTTGAGTTGAATGTAAACCGAGGAAATAATGCTTATTATTTCTATTTAAAAGTTGGTTTTAAGGTTGTTCAGGAAGTCGATATTCCCTATTTCGGTTATATCTTGGATGACTACGTGATGCAAGTTCAGTTATAAAAATGTTACAAAAATTTTGGTCTTATAAAAATTAATATCTACATTTAATTTCAGTAACCAAATTATAATCAATAACACAAATTTTATTACAGTATTTTTTCTACCAATTGGGAACAAATTTTAAGCACTTACCGTAATAAGTGTCATTTTAACAGTTAAAATATTCTCAGTGCCGAACTAGATGATTAATACACATATAGAATTTTTTAACGAAAATTAATAAGTGTCATTTTAACACTAATTAGTGAGGTGCGATGCTATTAATTTCGATGGAGGCAGTAGCATATCATAGCACTACATACCCATTGTAGTTTAAATAATGCAATAAAATTTAATTACATCTACAATTATGACAAAGAGCTAAGAAATTATTACAGAGCTGGGAAACTAGGTTTTCTACTCATTCCTTTCTTTAAACTATTAATAACCGATTATAAAATTATAACTAATGAATGGATTACGACTTATATTTATCACAATTATTTTAAGCGTTGTATCTACTCTCGATTCTATAGCACAAGACATCACAGTCAGAGGTGTGGTGCGTGATTCCACGGGAGGGATACCTAGCGTATCTATTAGAGTTAGAGGAACAAAAGTAGTCACACTATCCTCAGATGGTTTCGGACGTTTTGAATTCTCAACAAACAAACAAGCGCAAGTTGATTTTCAATCTGTAGGATTCAAGTCGACGACTATTAACCTTGCTAATCAGTCTATTAAATCAAATAATGAGATTCTTTTGGATATTTTTCTAGAAAAAATAGAATCCGAAATCGAAGAAGTTACCGTAACAGGTTTTGGTGGTACCCAGAAAAAAGCAAGTTTAGTTAGCGCCATTACTACAGTTAATGTCAAGGAGTTAAAAACCGCATCATCCAATTTGACTAATGCTTTGGCAGGTCGTGTTGCTGGTATGATAGCTTTTCAAAGTAGTGGAGAGCCAGGATTGGGTACAGATAATTCCACGTTTTACATTCGCGGACTTTCTACGTTTGGTACGGGAAAACAAGATCCGTTGATTTTAATTGATGGTGTGGAATCTTCTCCTACTGATATGGCTCGTCTACAACCTGACGATATTTCTGATTTTTCAGTGTTGAAGGACGCAGCGGCGGCTTCTGTGTACGGTGCACGTGGTGCAAATGGCGTTATTTTGATCAACACCAAAATGGGTATGGATGGCGCTCCAAAGTTTAATTTCCGAGTAGAAAATAGAATTTCATCAAATACCAAAAATTTTGAATTCGCCGATAACATCACTTATATGCGAATGGCAAATGAAGCGGCTTTAACCCGTACGCCAAACGGTATAGAGCCTTATTCGCAAAATAAAATCTTCAGCACAATTGATGGAGAAGATCCTTATTTATTCCCGAGTAATAACTGGTTGTCGATGTTAATTAAAGATTATACGAATAACCAAGGATATAACTTAAATATCTCGGGAGGTACAACTCGTGGAAGATATTATATAGCTGGTACATTCAACAGAGATAATGGTGTTCTTAAAGTGGAACCCCTTAATAATTTCAATAGCAACATTAAGCTGAATAATTATTCTTTGCGTGTGAATGTAGATTTCAATGTTACGAAGACAACCACAGCTATTGTAAGAATGTATGGACAGTTTGACGATTACATAGGACCTATGGGCGGTGGAGCAGCAACTTTTGATAATGCATTGAATGCCAATCCAGTGATGTTTCCTTCTATTTATCCAGCTGAAAAACTTCCTTTTATCGAACACCCCTTATTTGGTTCTAGCCAAACACGCAATACGGATTTGTCTTTGAGTTCTACCATGTATATGAATCCATATGCTGAAATGGTGCGAGGTTATCAGACCTATAAAACTTCCAATATGCAACCTCAAATCGAGATTAAGCAAGATTTGAATGGTATAACGGAAGGTTTATCACTTCGTGGGATGGGTTATTTGAGAAGATATGCTTTTATGTCTGCTAGCAGAAGTTACCAACCATTCTTCTACGAAGCGATTGTAAATTCTCAAGATGGTACCTATAATCTAAAAGCATTAAATGATGGTTCAGCCACAGCATTGCAGCCAACAGGAACGGAATACTTAAGTTATGCACCTCCAATTCGTGATGTGGACTCTAGAATTTGGTTAGAAGGAACGCTTAACTATAGTAGGACTTTTTCAGAGAAACATGCGGTTAGCGGTATGCTTGTATCCTATATTTCAAGTTATGAATCTGCAATAGGAAATAATGTAGGTTTGGTGGAAACATTGCCAAGTCGTAACGCAGGGATCTCTGGTCGTTTTACTTATGGTTTCAAAGACCGTTATTTAGCGGAATTCAATTTTGGGTATAATGGTTCAGAACGTTTTGATGCAAACCACCGTTGGGGTTTCTTCCCTTCATTTGGTTTTGGTTATAGATTATCAGAAGAACCTTTCTTTGAGCCTATACGATCTGTAATAAGCAATTTCAAACTTAGAGGAACTTATGGTTTGGTGGGTAATGATGCTATCGGTAGTAATGCGGATAGATTCTTCTACTTATCTAATGTGAATCTAAATAATGGTAACTACGGATCTACTTTTGGTAGAGATGACGGAGCACCACGTTACAATCGTCCTGGTGTGTCTATCTCACGTTATGCCAATCCAAATATCACTTGGGAACTTTCAAAGCAACTAAATTTAGGTTTGGATATGAGTATTGGAAGAGGTATAGACATTATTGTTGATGCATTTAGTCAAAAAAGATCCAATATTCTACAACCGGTATCGGGTATTGATAATGCGTCTGGATTAATGGCAACGCCATGGTCGAATTATGGACGAGTGAATACTAAGGGAGTTGACTTGTCTGTGAACTATAGAAAGAACTTTTCGCAGAACTTTTGGATGGATGCACGTGGAACATTCACGTATGCAACTTCTGAAATTGTTAAAGTGGACGAATTACCATATTCGGGCAACTTATCTCACTTAACACGTAAAGGATATTCTATTAACCAAGCTTGGGGTTATATTGCTGAGCGTCTATTTATTGACAATCAGGAAGTGGCTAACTCACCAGTACAGTTTGGTGATATTGGTTTGCTTGCCGGTGATATCAAATACAGAGATATTACTAAAGATGGTTTGGTAAATGGCGATGACATGGTGCCAATTGGTTACCCTACGGAGCCCGAAGTGTTGTTTGGTTTTGGTTCCAGCTTTGGATACAAAAACTTTGACTTAGGATTTTTCTTCCAAGGCGCTACTCAATATTCTTTCTTTATCAATTCAAACCAAATTCAACCATTTTATTCTAATGGAGGAAGACAAACAGGCTTACTTAAAGTAATCGCAGATGATTATTGGTCAGAAACAAACCAAAATTCATATGCATTCTGGCCAAGACTAAGTACATGGCGTGTAGGTCCAAATAACCAAACTTCTACTTGGTGGATGCGTAATGGAGGTTTCTTACGATTGAAAAGTGTAGACATAGGCTATAATATCAAATCATTAGAGCGATTCAAAATTAACAATGCACGTGTGTATTTGTCGGGATCAAACTTGTTTTTGTTAAGCAACTTCAAATTGTGGGATGTCGAGATGCGTGGTAATGGATTAGGTTATCCTTTACAGTCGGTGTATAATGTTGGTATTCAAATTAATTTATAACCATATTACTTGAAAATTATGAAAATAAAGGAAATAAAGGGCAATGCCAAAGCAGGAATTTCAGTGGTATGTATTTCCATGTCCGTACTTTTTAATTCATGTTCTAAATTTTTGGATATCATACCTGACAACGTTTCTGTCATTGAGCATGCTTTTAAGCTTCGTACAGAGGCTGAGAAATATTTATTCACCTGTTATTCTTATTTGCCAAAAAACGGTGATGGCTGGTTTAATGCGGGAATAATGGCTGGTGATGAAATTTGGTTACCACAAAATGACCAAGCACATTGGCATCCTGCTTTTCGTATTGCGCAGGGTATGCAGAATGTCGGTCAACCCTTATTTAACGAATGGGGTGGTGATCTAAAAGGTGGCGACGGCAGATTCAATTACTTGCGTATGTGGCAAGGCATCAGACATTGTAATATCTTTTTAGAAAATATAAAGAACCCGAATGTTGTACCTGATTTGTCTATTGCAGAACGCGAAAGATGGACAGGAGAAGTTGAATTCTTAAAGGCATACTATCATTTTTATTTGATGCGTATGTATGGTCCTATTCCCATTGTAGATGTGAATGCGCCTGAATCTGCTGAACCAGAAGATTTATATTACAAAAGAAAGCCAATAGACGAAGTGGTCGATTTCATTTCAGATTTGTTAGATCAATCGGCAGTGAAATTACCAGAACGTATTATCGATGAGAATACAGAATTAGGTCGTGCTACCAAATCTATAGCATTAGCCATCAAAGCTAGATTATGGATGTTGGCCGCATCCCCATTGTTTAACGGTAATCCAGACTATGCATCTTTCGTAGATAAGGATGGTGTCCAATTAGTGAATACAACGGCTGATCCGGCAAAATGGGAAAAGGCTAGAGATGCTGTGAAAGCCGCGATTGATATGGCAGAAGCAAATAATGCACAGCTGTATAAATATACGAATGACAGATTTAATTTAAGTACGGAGACCAAGACGCAGCTTAACATCCGAAATGCGGTGACAGAGCGGTGGGGTGATGAAGTGGTATGGGGATTATCAAATAGTTATTTTGTAAATGAAGCCTTATGTATGCCACCTCTTGCAAGAGGAGCCAATGTCGATAGATTCCAATTGCAGGGAGTTTGGGGAGCACCGATTAAGGTTGCTAAACAATTTTATACCAAAAATGGTGTGCCAATTGAGGAAGACAAAACATTAGACTTCACCAACTACATGACCACGCGTACAGCAGTTACTTCTGAACGCTTTTATATCGAGCCAGGATATGTAACAGCACGTTTGAATTATGATCGCGAGCCACGCTTTTATGCTAGTTTAGGCTTTGATGGTGGACGCTGGTATATGAAAGATGGGGCGAGTTCAGGTTCGGATGAAAACGGTATGTATGTACAAGCCAAAAACGCGGAGCGTTCGGGGGTTGGTCACTTTACCAACTGGAACGAAACAGGATATTTTATTAAAAAGCTGGTGCACTGGGAATCAACCACCAACTCTAACAATGCGCCTACTTGGAAAGCTTATCCTTGGCCAGAAATACGTCTCGCAGAACTTTATTTGAGTTATGCTGAGGCATTGAATGAAGTCAATGGTGGCTCTACAGAAGCAATTGCATATGTAGATAAAATTCGCGAGCGTGCAGGTTTACAAGGTGTGGTATCATCATGGACTAATTTTTCCAAATCACCTACTAAATATCAGTCCAAAGAAGGCTTACGCTCGATAATTCAACGTGAACGATTGATAGAACTTGCATTCGAAGGACAGCGTTTTTGGGATTTGAAGCGTTGGAAGCTTTCCGCAGAATATTTGAATCAAGACATTACAGGATTTTCAATTTCAGGAAAGACTACGGCGACTTATAACGTAGAGCGTACGGTTTTCAATCAGACATTTATTTCACCACGTGATTATTTGTGGCCTATTGGAAATTATGAAACGCGACGTAATCCAATGTTAGTAGAAAACCCAGGTTGGTAATCAAAAAAATTAAATGTATGAAATCAATTAGAATAAACATATTTCTAGTCATGCTGAGTGTATTATTTGCCTTTGCATGTACCAAGCAAATTGAATACAGAGAGCCTGTTGGTAATGAGACTGAAAAACCAGGAATGGTTTCAAATGTACGCGTGATAAATCAAGAAGGTAAGGCACAAATTTTATACGATTTGCCAAGTTCTCCTAATTTGATGTACGTAAAGGCGATTTATAAAATCAATACAGGTCAAGAAGTGGAAGTTAAATCTTCTATCTATAAAGATACTATTGTGGTGGCTGGATTTGCCGATACCCAAGAACATGAGGTGAAATTGTATGCAGTAAGCCGCAATGAAGTCTCGTCTGATCCAGTAACGGTAAAAGTAAAACCTTTGGAAGCTCCTTTTTGGAAAGTGTTCAACTCTTTGGAAATTTCCAATGCTTTCGGTGGATATAATCTGACAGCAAAAAATCCATCTCGTGATAATATCGCAATAATTGTCATGAAGAAAAATGTTTTCAATGAGTATGAGCGTGATAATCAAAAATCTGTTTATACCAAGACCGACAGTATTATCTCCAAAATTAGAGGCTTAGATACTTTGGAACAAGAATTTGCTATTTATGTACGTGATAACTGGGGCAATAATTCAGACACATTGTACACTAAAGTAAAACCATTCTATGAAGAGCAAATGGATCCAGGTAAATTTAGAGCATTTGTACTGCCAGGAGATGCGCCACAAGTAACCAATGGCGCACGTCTTGAATACGCTTGGGACGGTCTCTTGGGGTGGCCTTATACAAGCTTTACACATCAAATCAATGGAGGAGATCAGCCTCATATGGTAACATTTGATATGGGTGTATCAGCTAAGATCAGCCGTTTTTGGATTCGTCCATTCCCAGAAGGTACTAGATATTATTTTCTTTCTACGATGAAACGATTTGAGATCTATGGATCTAATAGCCCTAATCTTAACGGAGCATTAGACGATTCGTGGATACTATTAGGAAGTTATGAAGTGGTGAAACCTTCAGGTCTGCCATATGGTACGGATAATGCCGAAGACCAAGCGACTGCGGCGGCTGGATTTAACTGGGAAGTGGACCTCAATTCACCTAAAGTGAGATATATCCGCATTAGATGTTTAGAAAATTTCGCTGGAGGTACTGCGCAAAGTATCAATGAGATAAAAGTATATGGTACTACTTTATAGAAATGAGTTATGATTAAGATAAATAGAACACATACAATAAGGCTAATCTTTGTGCTTACTCTTATTTCGACCATTATGTCCTGTGCCAAATGGGATGAATTCAAGGAATATATCAAGGACGGCGAGATAGTATATGTGGGGAAGCTGGATTCAGTGAAAGTGTTTTCGGGTAATGAACGTATATTGGTCCAAGCTCAAGTTAAACCAGATCCAAAGATTAAAAAAGCCCTAATCAAGTGGAACGATGGCAAGGATTCTGTGCTATTAGATATTACGCATAATAGCATATTGGAACATTATATTCCAATGGCCGAAGGGATTGTTAGTTTGCAATTATTTACGATTGATGACAAGGGCAACAGATCTGTCGCTGTTCCTGCAATAGGAAGGGCCTATGGTCCGCGTTATAGTGCAGGTCTTACCAACCGTTTGACAGCAAATGCCATAATAGAAAACAATAACACAGCTTTAATTGAATGGCAAGAAATGGATTTATCAGCAGGACCGGTGGGGACTGAGTTGCGTTATTTAGCTAATGATGGTACAACAAAAAGTATTGTTGTAGGAGTTAATACGATGAATACTACCATAAATGATTTATCTACAACAGCAAAAACGGTTTCCTATCGCACGCTATATTTGCCGCAGAAAACTAGTATTGATACTTTTTATACGGATTATACAGAATTAGGACTAGCCAAAGATGTAACATCCGAGTACTTAAAGAATCATAAAAATCCTATTGTGACCTCAGCAGTATCTGATAGATGGGGTATTCCAGCGGATTGGGTCACGAATGCTGCGGTTCGTAATTTTAGAAATGGAGCAGGGGCTTATTTTGGAGGCGTAGATCATTGGTTTGGAGGACCATTCTTAGCTATGGAAGCAGGTTGGTCAGGAGATAACATGGCTACTATTAAAAATGGTAAAATCTACCAGACATTAACATTGCCTGCTGGTCATTATACCTTTGAAATGGATATTCCAGACTGTACAGTTGGAGGAGATTTCTATACTGTAGCAGCTTATGGAACTGAAATTCCTAACAGCGAGAATGTGTCCTCAGCATTGGGTTTCTTAAAAACAAGTACCCCAGGCACACATGCACTCAAGTTTACGCTTTTGGAACAAAGCCAAGTGTCTTTGGGATTCGTAGGTAATTTGGAAAACAAAGGTGGAGGTGATGGAACTTTCTGGCGTATTAATGCCGTTAGGTTAAAACAAATTGTAATCGTTCAGTAATGATAGATGGGGTGTATAGTTTGAACCTCCAAGCTTAGGCTTGGAGGTTTTTTCTTTTGAAGGGTTTAATCCTTTAATTTTTCTACCCTATTTGGCGTTTGAGTTCCTTTAACAATGCCTTCGGCACCTTTAGCAATAGCCTCTATACTGGAAATAATATTATTTAAATCCAAAGTGCTTATTTCATCTTTTACCGTATGGTAATAGGTATCTTTATCTATCTGGGAAGTTGAAAATGTATGTGCTGGCACGCCCAACGCTGCTAATACGGCATTATCACTACGATAGAATAGGTTTTGTTGTGGATATGGATCTGCATGAAATTGAAAAGCCGTATTTTTTAGGTTTTTCTGCATAAGATCTCCTAAATTCGAGCGTTCATAACCCGTCAAATAAAGTGTATTGGGACCAAATTTCGAGTCTTTGCCAATCATTTCGATATTGATCATCGCGATCACAGCGTCTGGATCGATGTTATTCGAAAAATATTTAGAACCATACATTCCGATTTCCTCAGCCGTAAAAGCTACAAAAATAAGTGTACGTTCATTATTGTTCAATCCCTTATAATATTTCGCCAAACTAATTACTGCAGATGTTCCCGAAGCATCGTCGTCAGCACCATTTGCAATGGAATCTTGACCATTTGGTTGGATAATGCCAATATGATCATAGTGTGCTGAAAAGACTACATATTCATTTGGTTTTGATTTGCCAGGAATAACACCAGCGACATTAAATAATTCAATCTTATCTGCCTTATTAGTACAGTTAATCTTAAAACTTTTGGCTAAATCTTCTGTTATAACAAAAACTTTTGTAAACCCTTTGGAAGGCGTATTTCCAACGATATTTTCTCTTGAATAAATTTTGTTATATCGCGTAATGAAGGAAGCAAATGAAGGATCTACTAGCACTATTAAATCTTCTTGGGCTTGAGCCAATTCCCTGAATTTTTGGGCAAACTCCTCTCCTTTTTTGATTTGTTTTATTTGAGCGGCTGATTTTTCATTCCATTGGATTTCAGGTTCATTGCTGATAATCAAAAATGTTTCAGCGGCTAAATTTTTAGTGTCCCATTGTATAGAAGCAGATTGACGGCTGATTTTTGTCATATGGAATGTTTGTCTGAAATCATTCCCTTGGTAAGGTTGTAAACCAATCTGATTAAACTCATGAGCAATGAAGTCAGCCGCTTTTCCAATATGCGGAGAAAAGGCATGGCGTCCACCCATTTCGTCCGAAGCGAGTGTATTTAATAATTTTTCTACATAACTTTTCTCAACAATTTGAGCTGAGGTTTGTTGTGAAAATATATTTCCGCAAAGAAATATCAATAGGCTTGGTAGTAGTGCAGATAATTTCATAGTCAAAATTTTAATGAAATTAATAAATAATAGTATATCATGTACCGAAATACAGCATAACTATTATATTTGATATAAAATAAAAAGTCATGAAAGAAGTTACAGTTCAAGAATTAAAGGATATGATGGATCGCAACGAAGAATTTCAATTAATTGACGTTCGCGAACCTTTTGAATATGAAGTTTCAAACCTTAATGGTCTTAATATTCCGTTGGCAGGTATTCTAATTGAAGCAGAAAAAGTTTCAAAGGATATTCCAGTAATTATTCAATGCCGTTCGGGCAAGCGTAGCGCTCAAGCTGTTATGCTGTTAGAACAACAAGGCTATACAAATCTAGCTAATTTGCAAGGAGGTATTTTGGCTTGGAGAGACGAGATTGATCCCGAATTGGACGTATATTAAGATCGTAAAAGTATACAGATATAGAGACGATATTTCGTCTCTTTTTTCGTTATGGGCTTTGCCAAAAGTTTAGAGAATATATTTTGTACTTTTGTACGATGAAAAATTGGTATGCACAGACGAAGCAAGCATTCTTTTTTAGCTTGATGTTTTATATAGGCTCAACGATTCTACTGGTATTGAAAGTTAGCATCGCCCCTATTCTATTCAGTTTTTCGTTAGCCGTATCGATGATTTGGGTATTGTTGGTTTTGCGGGAAATCATGCTATCTCCACGTATTTCAAATCAAGAACGCCTTTTACTTATACTTTTTATTATTCTCCTCAACATTTTTGCTGGAATAGTTTACTTTTATTTATTGCGTAAAAGAGTGATTGGAGATCCAAAAAATTAAAAATGAAAAAGCAATTTATACTGAATTTACTTTTAAATCTGGGAATTATCTTTTTGGTCATGAGTGGTATTTCAGCTTATCAAAGTGGTAATATGCTGATTCTCGGTCTTGCTATTGCGATTTCGGTTGTGCTGATTTACCTAAAAGTGGTATTGCTCAAACACGTTAAATCGGACTTCCGTAAGAAGCAGGAAGAAAAATTTGCGCCACAAAAGAAAAATAAAAAGGGTTAATCGA